>NZ_AFGF01000125.1 GCF_000219125.1 Acetonema longum DSM 6540 | reverse complement strand
ACTGACAACGCAGATGGGCCTTTTTCAATGGCCCCCTTTAGCTGGCGTGGACAACACGATCCTGACACTCCGCCCGTTTGGCATCATTAAAATTATCAATGCTGCTTAGGTATCCAGTAATGCGGCGAATACGACGAATGGGAGATTTCTCCATGGATGTAACAGTGATTTGAGTGCCTTCCAAGGTAATGTCTACTTGTGCCAGCGTTTTGCCGCGCTGTTGCCACAAGGATTTTTCGTCAGAAACCAACCTGGCAATTTCCTCGCTAGTTAAGCCCGAATCCGCACAAACCGTAATGCCGTCAATTGTCATTATAGGACCCCCTACACTTATTTTTTTAGCTTGTCCCCAACGAGACAATCGATATCTTGCGATATGTTATTATCTTACCACGATATATTGTATGCGGCAAGATACAGATAGGGATAAAATAGGCCATAAACTGGAAAAATAATGGGAAGAGGACTTAATTTTGCAATCAGTGTTCTGTTATCGTAAAGTTTTAAAGATGACCGGAGCACGATATCGCGAATTTGCAAAAAATATGGTATTCTTGTAGAGAACGGATGTGTATGAATGAGCGGGGGATGATGAATGATTCGTGAGCGGCGCAGTAAAGAGAAACTGCAACATTATTATGAAAAATTTGTTACAACCGGGGAAATTGACCCCAATGTCCACCCATGGATAGCTGAATCATGGAAAAACAGCCGTAAATACGGGATCCGGCCGGATGCTCCGCCCCAGATGGTGCGTCTGGCAGCAGAGGAACTGGCGGCCAGGCATGAGGAAAGCCGGTTTGCTATTCAATACCTGGATGATTTATATTTGACGGTGAGAGATTATTTCAGCGCCTATAATCTTAGCCTGCTGTTACTGGACCGGGATTGCTACGCCTTAAAAAACTACGCCCTGCCGTTTTTTCAAAAATCAACGGATGCGGTGCAAGGCGCCAGGCTAAGCGAGCGGGACATCGGCACATCCAGCATCAGTCTGGCTTATACCCGTCAGGTGCCGTTTTTGCTGTTTGCGCCTGAAATGTGGCTGAAAGAAGCTCAAACCGGTGAGGCCTGTTCTACGCCGATTTTTGTGCATCAGGAATTTCGTTACATTTTAACCATCGTTGCTGCGGAGCAGAGCGAACTCCCCTATAACGGCATGCTGGTTTTGCTCCATTCTATGCGTTGCGGCTTGGAGAACCAATTGGCTCTGATGGAGCGCCTGGAGGCCAAGCATGCTCTTTTGGATGCGATGCCGTCAGCAGCCTATTATATCCGTCCTGACGGCCAGGTGGATTACGCCAACAAATTGGGACGCCAGCGGCTGATAGCGGCGGGCAGCCCTGACCCGACCGAGGAGACAGTTGCCTTGGACGCGGTTGTGAATAATTTTCACCATACTCCTCTCAACAAAGGGCTCTATGGCGTCCCTTCCTATAACAAAGAGATGACTTGGCTCATGCCGGGGAAAACCTATGAAGATATTACGACCGTCGTGCCGCTGCATCAAGGGCGGGAGATCAGCGGCATTGCCGTTATCTCTACACCGTTGGAAGAAATTCGGAATATGGCGGCCCACGCGATAAGTTATAAAGCCCGCTATAGTCTGTCCAGCCTGACCGGTATATCGGAAATCATACTGGCCGCTAAGGAAAAAGCCGGCCGGGCAGCCAGGGGACAGCAGCATATCCTGCTGCAGGGAGAGCCGGGGATCGGCAAACAGCGTCTGGCTCACGGCATTCACCAGGCCAGTCCCCGGGCGGCCGGCCCCTTGATTGCACTGCACTGTGGCGACCTGACCCCGTCGGAAATGTCTGCCGAACTGTTCGGCACAGCCGACGGGCTGAGGCCGGGAAAACTGGAACTGGCCAATGGGGGAACTCTTTTCATCGATGAAGTGGAGAAGCTGGGCATGGATCTGGCCGAAAGGCTGCTGGAGCGTCTCAGGGAGAAAAAGGGTGACAGCGGCAAGCCGCTGGATGTTCGTCTGATTGCCGCCTGCGACAGCGACTTGAAGCGGTTAACCGACAAAGGTCTCTTTTGCCGGAATTTATATGAAATCCTTTCCAAGACTGTGATCCGCGTTCCCGCCCTGTCAGCGCGGCGGGAGGATATACCGGTTTTGGCCGAACATATCTTGCAGGAATTGGCGGAACAGCACCATTTGCCAACGAAAAAGCTGACCCAGGAAGCAAGGGAATTGCTGATTGGGTTTGATTGGCCGGGCAATGTCAAGCAATTGCAGGAGACCGTCGAAAAGGCCTTCTTCCATTGCCAGGGCGAAGTGATTGACAAGCCGGATCTGGAACTGCCGGTGGAAACCGGTCCGGGAAAGGCCTGGAAAGAGGATAAGGCAGTTTTCGTCGAGGCATGGAAAGCCGCCGGCGGTAACATCAGCCGCTTGGCCAACATGCTTGGCGTCAGCCGGGTGACATTATACAGGTACCTGCATAAGTATGGACTGGAGAAAGAGTAGGGGAGAGGGGACTGTTGGCCCCAGATTCTAGGCTGCAGATGAGTCTTAAATAGGCTCTTAGTAGGAGGCAAATAAAAACCTGTGCGTTTACGGAAAAAACCTTGGATTGAAGCAGCGATCAAAGAATTTTCTCAGGTTATAAACCCAGCTGATATGCAAATGTATCAGGGCAATTGGCGGAAACTGTGCGGGTTTTCCCCGGAAGCTCCCCTGTATCTGGAGATCGGAATTGGCCGGGGGCGCTTTATCAGTGAGATGGCCAAAGTTCATCCCGCAGTCTTGTTCATCGGCCTGGAGGCAGTGGTCGATGTGCTGTACAATGCCGCTCAGAAGGTGGAGGAAAACGATCTGACCAATGTCCGGCTGATGGCAGCTGATGCGGTCGGTTTAACGGAGTTTTTCGCCCCGGGTGAAGTAGACCGGATCTATCTTAATTTTTCCGATCCCTGGCCGAAGACCCGCCATGCCAAGCGGCGGCTGACCCATTCCTTGTTTCTGGGCCGGTATCGGCAGATTCTGGCTGAGAGCGGGGTCATCTGCCTAAAGACCGATAACGAGAATTTGTTCGAGTTTTCCCTGAACCAATTCGCCGTTGCCAACATGCAGCTTGCTAATATTACCCTGGACCTGCATAACAGCGGTGCAGCCGATAATATCATGACCGAATACGAAATGAAGTTCAGCGCCCGGGGGATGAGGATATATCGCTGTGAGGCCCGCTTCCGCTGAGGGGAGTGCTGAAAAGGCCCATCTGTATTGTTGCGAATTTTGTCCCATGTAATATCGAACATAATACCGGGATGTGGCATACACTATACTGATCAATTATTCAGGGGGAGTGTGTTGCCATGCCACGTCCACCAGCAAAGGAGTCCGAGGACCGGCTGATTATGCCGGTGAATTTGGAAGGCCTGCGATTTTGGCTAACCATCATGCAGGAACACGCGGTATTTATCAGGGCGTTTCTGCCTGCGGAAAATAGGGATTTAAGAGACGAAGCACAACGGTTTTGTCAGGCCTTTGGCACGCTGTTGACCCGTGCCGAAAGAGTGCAAAGCAGCAGCAAGTTCCGTGAACTGGCTTCCGAGACTGAAGTATTGGTTAAGGATTTTTACCGGTTCAATCGGCGGTTGCTGCAAATGAGTCTGGCGGGGAATTTATGCGGCGCTTTGTATCCGCTGTTCTTGGATCATTTATCCCGGGAAGCCGCTTATTTTCTGCTGTTGCTCCAGTCGGTCTGCGCCGGCAAACAGCCCTATGGCGTCATGTCCCAGCCAGAGGAGATATTGTTTTGGGTGCGCCTCATGGGAGACCACGGCAGCTTTCTGCGGCAGATGCTGGACCCGTCGGAACGCAGCCTGATCTGCACTGCAGAGGAATTTGCCCGTGAATTTGACGGGCTCTATCTGCAGGGAACCGACTACATCAGCATTCTGCGGGGTGGCAACATCGTGCCGTCTTTTACCCGCTACACCCAGGATACCAGGGTTGCTTCCCAGCGGATGCGAGACTTTAACCGGGCCTTATATAACATGATCAATGACAATCGGGTACTCAGCATCATTCCAGCATTAATGGCCGACCATATGCGGCGGGAAGCCGATCACTTCCTGTTAACTCTGGCCATGATCGAGAAAAAACTCGCCAGTTGTCCCGATATCGCCGCCGATGCAGTGTTAACCGGTTCCATACTCCAGCCGCTTCTTGCGCCGGAATCAGCTTTAGGAGTACCGATTGTGCCATCCTATGCTAATGCGGCGGCGTCAACAGTATCCGCCAATCTCAAAGCAAAAGCAAAAGCCAGTATGAAGGCAGCAGCAGCTTCCGCTCTTGCTGCCGAGAATGCAGCGGTAACACCGGCAGCGTTTCTCACCATTGATGATGAAGATGAGGATGACGACCGAATCAATGACATAGAGGCACAAGCGCCTGACTTTCCGCCTGACCCCGAACCCGAGCCCGAGCCGGTTGCACCAAAGGTCTCAGGCGACAAGAAAAAGGATAGTGCAACTGTCGCCAAGACGAAAGCTGATTCATCGACAGCCAAAAAACATAAATGGAATTCTGTCTGGCCGAATCCCCTGGGTTTCGGGAAAAAGACCTAGCCCGTGATGGGGGCAACCGGACAGAAAATGCTAAAGAACCCCCGGATGAGAAGGGGTTCTTTTTTGTTTGAAAACGCTCGACCTTCAAGCCCGGAGGTGCTTTTTACTTGTATCGTGATTTTTAGGGCACAACAACAACCTTGCCGAACAGCTCCCGGTTGCAGTCGGTAATCGAAAGCAGGCGCTCATTTACCAGGTCGATCAGCGAAAGGTCGGCAAACATATGGCTGCCGCCTACCGCTAATTGCCCGCCTGGCGTCAGGGCTATGCTGGACAATGACCTTCCTACCGGGATAGAGCCGGTGATGCAGGCTTTGGCAATATCGATAATGCAGACAGTGGCACTGTCCTCGCATACTATGTAGGATGTTGTCTCATCGGGGGACAAGGCCGCGAAGCAGGGATACAGTTTAAAGATTGGCGCCTCCCGGCAGCAGTGAAGGGTAATGGCAGTTGGATGATTTTCAGGTTTGCCGCTGGGAAGCAGAAATACCCCCTCGCAGCCTGACTGACTGGCTGTAAACGGAATCAAAAGATGCTTGTTGCTCAGGGCAAGATGAGTGGGGATGCCGGGTAAGAGCGATTCGCCCATTAACCGGCCACTATGGGTAAAGGTTGCCAGCAAGCCGCCGGTTTCATGCCGCCAGATGCTGTAAAGATAATTTTGATCGGCAGCCAGGCCAGTGCAAACCGCCTTGCTATCTGCCTGACCGATGCGGCAGAGCCGGTGATCTGACAGGTTTAGGGAATGCAAAGAACCTTCCCGATTTACCAGGTATGCCGTTTCGCTTATTGGACTGAGGGCAAAGGCAACGGTCGTCGGCAGTGCAACGGGCAGGCGGGCGAAGGATTCTGAAGCGATGTCCAGCTGAAACAACGCACTGTCTTCCTCAGCCGCGGCAAGTATGTACGCCTGCTTGGCGCCGTCCCTGAGAATAATATCCAGCGGTGTATACTCTTTGGGAAAGGGCCATTCCCGGATAACCTGGCCGCTGGGGCCGTCCGCCAGGAACACGTTGGAACCCCCGGTATCGATGAGCAACAACGAATATGGCGTCTCTACCATCTGATTCACCTCGCACAAAATCATAATATAGGATATGCGGAACCGGTAATTTGGTTCATGTCTCACAAATTACGGACAATTCTTTAACCGGCGGTAATAGTTTTTTGCTATAATTTTGCTATAATAAGGATTGATATAGCAAACAGGAGGAAGTGCCGTGGAAAGCAAAACCAGGTTTTGGGCAGGTCCGTCTGAGGCAGTACTGGTGATTACCCTGCTCTTGGTGGTATTCGGGGCAATTACGGTGTTCAGTGCCAGTTTTGTTTTAGCGGGTCAGTTGTTTCATGACAGTTACTATTTTATCAAACGGCACTTTTTGACCGTTTTTTTGGGCCTTATGGGGCTTTTTATCACTGCCAAACTGGGATACCGCCGGGTTATTGCCTTGGTGCCGGTATTACTTGTGGCTACAGTGGCTCTGTTGGTTGCGGTTCACTTTTTGGGGGAAGATGCTAACGGCGCACGGCGCTGGATCCGGATTTTCATCAAATTCCAGCCGTCTGAGCTGGCCAAGCTGGCGGTCATCCTGCTTTCGGCGGCTTATTTGGGGACAAAAATGGACCGGTCCCAGCCAATTTCCCTATTTTCCCTGCCGGTATACATCAATCTGGCATTGAGCTTTATAGTATTGCGCCAGCCGGATATGGGCACGGCAGCCGTGATGATGGGGCTGTGTCTGACTCTTTATCTTATTGCCGGCATTCCCAGACAGGAATTTTTCTTGCTGAGCCTGGGCGGCAGCGCTGTAATCGTTTATCTGATCTTCGCCGTAGGCTATCGGGCCGAGCGGGTGCTGGCCTGGATGGACCCCTGGCAATATCCTCTGACTTCGGGGTATCAAGTCGTTCAATCCCTGCTGGCCATTGGCTCTGGGGGATTCTGGGGTACAGGCCTGGGCCGGGGAGGCAGTAAGTTTTACTATCTGCCGGAGGCTCATACCGATTTTGCCTTTGCGGTTCTCTGTCAGGAGATGGGGTTTATCGGAGCGGCAGTGGTGCTGGTGATGCTGGCCGCCTTTACCTGGTACGCCGTCAAAATTGCCATGAATGCCAGCGACAGCGTGGGGATGCTGCTGGCTTCCGGCGTAATTATTCTGGTGCTGGGTCAGGCCGTAGGCAATATTGCCATGGTGACGGGATTGTTTCCGGTAACCGGCATTCCCCTGCCGTTTATCAGTTACGGCGGAACCTCGCTGGTGGTAAACCTGACGGCCGTCGGCATTCTGATCAGCATCGGACGGTGCAAGCCTGTTGACAGGGTTCCCCTGCCTGATGCGACGAAAGAAAGCGGCGAACGCAAGCACCTGACCTTAGTACCGCGGCGTTAAATCGTAAGAGTACGTTTATCCCGTGGATTTTGGGGAAATACTAAACCCAATAGTTAGTCTCCGGGGGGCGGTGGCTTTGGTCTGGTTGGTACGGCTTGGGGCTTACACATTAAGCGGCCTGGCGGTCTGGCAGTTTTTTTCGGGCGGGGGCAGTCCGGCCGATTTACTGCCGGGGCAAAAGTATCTGATGTTGGATCCTGCCAATGGCATGATGTTTGGCGTATGCGCCGGCGTCAGCAATTACACTGGGATTGATGTCACAATTATCCGCCTGGTTTGGGCTCTGGCCGCAATTTACCGGGGAGTCGGCATTGGATTATACATACTGGCCTTTTTGATTATGCCGACTGTGCCTCATTGATAACGCACCGTAAGAACCCTCGTTTGCTATGAAAAGCAAGCGAGGGTTTTTT
>NZ_AFGF01000124.1 GCF_000219125.1 Acetonema longum DSM 6540 | reverse complement strand
TTTCTAGATTCCCCCGTTCATTCGTTTCCGTCTAAACAAACATCGGAGCAACGAACTTATTTTGTCCGTTGCTCCGATGTTTGTTTTTCGCTTTTAAGATAAGGTGTCAAAAGGTGATCGTCCCCGGGGTCATTTCAAATCTCCGTCTCCGCGCTTCCTGAATCAAACATTACTCCGGATAACTATATTTTTGGGGATTCATTACATATTCTGTTGCTATAACGACATTATCAGTATCAAATTCAAGAAACATTTTACCCTGAATAGCTAACTCTAAATGAGCGTACCCGCAAGGCCAATCAAAAACACAATCCCACTCATATAGTTTTAAATTTTCTTTAGGTTCGTAATTCCAAGATCTATTTAGATCTATTCTCTTGCCTTCCGCCGTTTGAATAAAGTGGGAAAATTCTACTTGGTCATATAATGCGATTTCCACTTTTCCACCAACTACGCCATCAATTAACACTCTTGACATCCCAGCTAAATACGCATTCTTGTTTTCTAATGGTACATTTATCGTACTTAACCAATTATTATCATTGATAAGCGTTACACCCCACACCCCAAAACTAATACTGTCTCCAAGAGTCCTCGGACAATTCATAAAGATTCGTGCATCAAAAAAATCGACTATATCCCACATCTCATCTGTTATATCAATTTTATGAATCATTTTCCTATCCTCACTAATACTATCTGTTTAAGAGTGCTTGCTATAATATCCTTTCCATCAGTCGTTTTACAACCTACTGTTAAAGCATCAGATGCTACTCCTTTAGTTTCAAGCTTAAATCCGTAACGTGCAAGTTGTTCCTCTGACATATTAAATATTTTGTTAAAATCTTTGTTGGACATATTTCCTACGATTGTTAGCTTCCCGTCAGGTTGCATAACTCGTGGAATGTCACTTTCTAATGGATTAAACCCGCGAGGATTTTGAACAAGAACTTCCGCTTGGGAAGCTGTCTTTATGCTACTAAGGTTATTAGCATCCATCTTCTCAACACTAGCAATTTTGGGATCTATATCAACATTTCTATAGCCTGACTGAGGATTGTCACCGGCACCAATATTAAGTTTAGTATTACTCGTTCCTGGTGCAGCCTTAGTCGGCCCCTTA
>NZ_AFGF01000123.1 GCF_000219125.1 Acetonema longum DSM 6540 | reverse complement strand
TTAAATGCGGCAACAGCTCCGGCTTGCTCATTACCTCCAACTGCTTTGGCGGCTGCCGCGCCAATGGCCGCACTGGCGATGAGGCGTAGATTGGGGTCGGCGATTTTTCCTAGTTCTTTTTGCGCCAGCTGACTTATTCCGTCTCCGGCCGCTCCTGAGGCAAAACCGTTGCCGGAAAGGTTGGAGGTGATTCCTCCCGCTACGGCATGTAAAAGGGCTTTGTATTCCCCTCCTTCTGCCCATTTTGCTTTTTCTTCGGGTGTCGCTGCTTTTTTCCA
>NZ_AFGF01000122.1 GCF_000219125.1 Acetonema longum DSM 6540 | reverse complement strand
CTCTCCCAGGTCTTTGCCTGATTCGCAGCCCTTTTTGTGTGGACGCAGCCTTAATGAATCGGTATCGATCTATCTTTGATGCTTGGCGAAGTAGGCTGCCGCCCTTTTTAAGATCTCGTTTTCTTCTCGCAAATCTTTGTTTTCTCGTCGCAAGCGGACGAGTTCTTGGTTTTCGGGCAGGATGCGTCCGCTTCCAACAAACGGTTTGTCCTGATTCTCCCGATACCGTTTCATCTATGAAGAAATTCGCTCATTGTTAAATGTTCCAGATGGATCGTTATCTAAATGAACAACTAGAGCGCCCACTATGACCGACATTTTGATATTGCCACTGACACATCGTTTTTCAGCGAAAATAATGACTATAAATTGATTTTAAATTGATTTCAGATCGACTAATTGGATATAAATATAGATAGAACTCTAACATAAAGAGGTGCAAAAAATATGAAAGCCATCATTCGTCCCATGACAGATTTGGCCAAAAAGATGGACGAAATTGAACGTTTTTGTATTATCGAAAGCCTACCGGTATACATCACGAAAAAGGGCACTGGCAGGCTGGTCGTCCTCGGTCACGAAACCTATGAAAATCTGATGTCCGAACTCGAAAAATTTTAAGAAGAAAATGAATTATATAAATCCCTGATTCAAGCGGCAGGCGAGAGCCGTAGAGGCGAAAGTCGCCCAGAGCGTATCCCTTTTTAGCGGAACGGGGATACTTACGGTTTTCCGTACACACGAACTATTCAGCCCTATGGGTCTGGAACGGCCCGGTTATCGAGATACATCGTATTTTGCACAACAAGAGAAACTGGACGCTGATTATGGGTGGTCCTGAAGATCTGGAAGAACCGGAATCCTCCGAATGATTCGGAGGATTCCGGTTCCTCATGGACTTTTGGGGCCTGCTCCTTAGGTGTTTGTCATCCCCGCCATTGTTAGTTTTGAGCGCCTCTCCTCTTTATAAATTTCATGTCCCCATTCCTAACTATGACTTCCATAGAACTTATGGTTGGCAGGAATCACCGCCGTCTTGTTACTGGTGTATTTACTTTACGCATTGTGGAAACCGGAGGAATTTTAAGATGATGACAGATATCATATTGTTTGGACTGTTTCTTGCTGTACTATTGCTCCTAGCTTGGCCCTTGGGCCAGTACATGGCAAAAGTGTTTACTATGGAAAAGATTTTACATTTTTTTTAGGTATCTAGGATCACTAACGAGAGAATAGTATTACTGACAGTAGTGAAATAATTAAGCCTTTATAGAATTAGAGCTAGCTATTTTTACGATGCAAGATATCTTATAATTTTTTAAAGATATTATTTTTAAGCCCACTATTTAAGAAAGGAGCGCTACCATGAATCAGTATGTGCTTTACTTTTCGGAAACGGATAAATCAAGTCTTGCCCTGGTCGGCGGAAAGGGAGCCAATCTTGGTGAATTGTGCCATATTTCAGGGGTTAATGTGCCTACAGGCTTTTGCATTACTACTCAGGCTTATACCGATTTTGTGAACCGAAGCGAGGAGTTCGCCAGACTGCTGGACGCTTTGCGGGACATAGAGGCTGAAGCGCTGGAAACCATCAAGGAAACAGGCCAGCGTATAAGGACGTATCTGGAAAATCTCAATATTCCTTCCCCTATCAGCCAGGAGATTATTCAGGCTTGGCAGAAAACGGGCAGTCAGTATGCCTATGCCGTCCGCTCCAGCGCGACAGCGGAAGACCTGCCAGGAGCATCCTTTGCCGGGCAGCAAGATACCTATCTGAACATCAAGGGAGAAAGTGAGCTGCTTGTCCATGTCCGCAAATGCTGGGCATCACTATTTACCGACCGGGCTATCGCCTACCGGGCGAAAAACGGCTTCGATCATCGCAAGGTGCTGCTGTCGGTAGTCGTGCAGCAGATGGTTTTTCCCGAAGTGTCCGGCATTATGTTCACCGCTGATCCGGTGACAGGCAACCGCAAGGTGATTTCCATCGACGCCGCATTCGGGCTGGGAGAAGCGTTGGTATCGGGGCGGGTAAACGCCGACCTTTACAAAGTGCGGAACGAGCGGATCGTCAAAAGGCAGGTTGCTGTCAAAAAAATGGCCATTTATCCCTTAGCCGACGGCGGCACGGAAGCGCGGGACATCCCCTCACAAGAGCAAAGCAAGCAAGCGTTGCCAGATGAGGCCATTCTGGCGCTGGCCCAGGTTGGCAGGCGAATCGAGGAGCATTTCGGAAGGCCGCAAGATATTGAGTGGGGCTATGCTGACGGTAGGATTTATATCGTCCAGAGCCGTCCGATAACCACCTTATATCCTTTGCCGGAATTGCCCGACGCTATGTCGGGAGTGTACGTTTCTTTCGGGCACGTGCAGATGATGACCGACCCGATCAAACCGTTAGGGATGTCGATTTGGGCGAAAACGATGGCGACGATCGACAGCCAGTATAGTATAGTGTCGGCAGGGGGACATCTGTACTTCGATATAACCGATACGCTGGCCTCGTGGCTAGGGCGGAAGACAGCGCCGGCCCTGTATAGCAAGTCGGACGTGCTACTCAGCAGTGCCATCACCGAGGTCATCCGCCATCGCGATTTCATCGCCACTCTGAAGCCACGCAAACGGGCCGCAGGTACGAAGTCGTATATGAGAAAAAGCATGGGTACGATGGCCGGAGGAATGTATGAGATGCTGTTCAGGGAGAAGATCGAAGCGCCTGACGTGACGGCAATCAGCAGCCAAATCCTCAGCGAGTTGCGGAGCGAGCTATCCCGGCGCTCGGGTCGGGATAGGCTGGATTTCCTTGCCAATCATTTCGGCAAGGTTTTTATGGTCTTTATGGACACGATAGGCAAGCCGGTGTTTGCGGCCTGGATGGCATCGCTGCTGATCGGCCGGCTGGCACGCCGCTGGCTGGGCGAATCCTCAGTGCTGGACGAACTGACCAAGTCGGCGCCGGGCAACGTGTCGACAGAAATGGGCCTGGAACTGGGTGACCTGGCTGATGTTATCCGGCCTTATCCGGACGCGCTGGAGTACATGAAGGGAGCGGACGACGCCACCTTCCTGGACGGCCTGGAGCGAGTCGAGGGGGGCGCGGCGATCCGGCTGGCATTCGCAGCCTTTTTGGCTAAATATGGCATGCGTTGTCCGGGTGAAATTGACGTCACCCGACCCAGATGGCGGGAAAAACCAACCCAATTGGTGCCATCCATCATCAGTCATATCCAGAGCACAGAGCCGGGCGAGCATCGTCTGAGGTTTGCTCAAGGAAGGGCGGAAGCCGAACAGGCAGTGCAAACGTTGCTGCTGCGGCTGCAACGGAAGCTGGGTGGCAACTTCAAAGCCCATCTTATGGGGAAACTCGTCAGGACGTATCGTGAGTTCATTGGTCTTAGGGAATACCCCAAATATCTGATGGTAAGTCTGCTCGACGAGTATAAGCGGGCCATCATGGAAGAAGCGGCAAGGCTGGCAGAGCAGGGGACAGTAGACCCGGCGGAGGATGTTTTCTACCTGACGTTGGAGGAACTGACGGCTGCGGTGACCACCGGTCGGGCTGACCGAGATAAGATTGCCGCGTTAAAGGAGAAGTATGCAGAATATGAGAAACTGAAGCCGCCGCGAGTACTGACCAGCGAGGGTGAGGCGATTGTCGGCTCGTACGCTCCGCGGGACTTACCTGAAGGAGCCCTGGCGGGAACTCCTGTTTCAGCAGGGGTTGTGGAAGGACGGGCGCGGGTTGTCACCAAGCTGGAAGAAGCCGATTTAGAAAAAGGCGATATTCTGGTAGCCCCTTTCACCGATCCGGGGTGGACACCCTTATTCGTTTCGGCCAGCGGTTTGGTTACGGAAATCGGCGGGCTTATGACCCATGGCGCTGTAGTAGCCAGGGAATATGGTATCCCGGCAGTAGTAGGCGTGGAAAACGCCACGAAGCTGATCAAGGACGGTCAGCAAATCCGGGTAAACGGAACGGAAGGATATGTAGAAATCCTGTAACAACAAAGTAGATTAACAGAGTGTACAGTTTGGCTGAAAAGAAAACACAGCCCTTGAAGCCAGGTGGCCCCTGGGTTTATGGTCTGTGGGAAATTATGGAATATGTTCTCTCGGACATAGTTAGAAAACATCAGGTTAGAATCTTAAAAAATACAATATGGTAATATGTTGTCAATCCGCGAAATTCGCGGATTTTGCGGCGTTCAAAAAGTACATCGGGTGTATCCCAGCGCTAAGGTGATAGAGCATTTCTTTGACCGATTGACAGAGTACAAGACAAGCAAAGGTGCGGTACAGCTGCCATACAGTCAACCGCCCACGCTTACGCATTGGGTGGTTGGCTATTCCGAGCGGATTATATTGCCGTTGTGGTGCAAGTATAATCCAAATGACCTGCGTCCGCAAAATGCGCTGAATGCCGCCCGCGAGTAGCTGGTGGGCGCAATCAAACTGCCGCAGGCAAAAGCAGCAATACTTGAGTGCCATGCGGCTGCTCGCGAAGTAGACGGGAATCCTGTTGCACAGGCAGCGGCGAGGGCAATCGGTCAATGCGCATCGACCATCCATTCCGCACGGCATTGTATCGGGCTTGCCTTGTATGGAGCGATAGCGGTTGCTTATGACCGGCTCGGGACTGATGCGCCATGGTGTCAAATCGAGCAAGGCGCCGCCGAGGAGTACGGACGTATGCTTGACGCGCTAGGTGCTGTTGCCATGGAGAACGAACCAAATCCAGCAAAAATCGATTGGAAATATTGACTATGCCTCAATGGTGTCCAGGACATTTCATGTGAAAATGATTAGGGTGATATTATGGACAGTTACACAAAGGAAGAAGTGGAAGAAGCTCTACGCATTATTTCTTCATCTATCATTAGATGTGAAAAAATACAACCAAAATTTGTGGAGGGTACCTCTCAGCATACACTCCTTAAGAACAGGATAAAAGCAATGTATATTTCAAAATCATTAATAACTGATGAGATCAGCAAAAGAGGTTAAATTATTGTTTATGTTCCTTCGACATAAGAAGAAAATATTAGGTCAGGCTCCAGGTGATTCCGAGTCGTCATAGCGGTTGCCATCATTGGCTATGTCGATGGTTGACAAGCCTGATGGTACTGTACTATACGTGTGAAGAAAATTTGACAACTATGGACTTGCTATTCTATAATAAAATGAACTCTTAAGGATAAAGGAGACGCCATATCTATGTTGCATTCCATTCGTATTAGATAAGCTAGCAATAAAAAAGCGATAAAACCATCCACAATTGTGGGCTTTTTTGTTGTGCTTACTTTACGAATTAGGACATGGATACTGGTGAGGAATAGCCTTTGGTGGCTATCCCTTTTTCCGGCGTGTCTTTTTTTCGTTGATTATGCAGACCAAAGCCCGCATTGCGGACTTGTTGGCCTGCATTTTTTATTGCCTAGACAACTATAAGCATGCATGATGCCAGAAAATGATTACGCAAGAATAAGCTGAAGAATACTAGGAGGCACGAATATGTACTATATCTTTTCATAATTCTCCCTGCTCAAATCGCAGGATATTCCTGCGGACAAGCGACAAAACTGCGATTTAACAGGAGGATTATAATGGAATTATTGATTAAAGCAAAAGACATCCGTTTAGAATATACCGGACGCGATGTTTTAGATATTGACGAACTGGAACTGTATGCGTATGACCGTATTGGCTTGGTAGGCGGTAACGGCGCTGGAAAAAGCACCTTGCTGAAAGTGCTTTTAGGGGAAATAGCACCACCCAGTTCCAAAGTAAGCCGTTTGGGGCAATTTGCCTACATTCCGCAACTGGAAGAAGCAGTTTTGCAAGAGGTAAACGATCACGCTCTGATGGGCAGGCTGGGAGTTGACCGGCTGGAAGTGCAAACTATGAGCGACGGCGAGGAAACACGGTTGAAAATCGCCCAGGCACTTTCCGAACAGGTGCATGGAATTTTTGCTGATGAGCCAACTTGTCATCTTGATCGGGAAGGTACGGATTTCTTAATTGGTCAGCTCAAATATTTCCCCGGTGCATTGCTGATTATCAGCCATGACCGATACTTTCTGGATGAGGTAGTGGATAAAATATGGGAATTAAAAGATGGGAAGATTACCGAATATTGGGGTGGCTACTCCGACTATCTGCGCCAGAAAGAAGAAGAACGCCAGCAGCAAGCTGTCCAATATGCGCAGTTTATTGCCGAACGGAATCGGTTGGAACGATCTGTCGAGGAAAAACGAAAACAAGCACTCAAGGTTGACCAAAAAGCAAAGGGTGCTGCCAAGAAAAACAGTTCTGAAAGTGGTGGTCGCCTTGCTCATCAAAAATCAACGGGCAGCAAGCAAAAGAAACTCTATAATGCCGCTAAAAATATGGAGCATCGTATTGCCGCTTTGGGGGATGTGCAGGCACCGGAGACAATCCGCACCATTCGTTTCCGGCAAAGTCAAGCCTTGACGCTTCATAACCCCTATCCGATTATTGGAACAGATATTACCAAACGATTTGGCGAGCAATTGTTGTTTGACAATGCCTCGTTTCAAATTCCGCTTAGGGCAAAGGTGGCGTTGACCGGAGGAAATGGCGCAGGCAAGACAACGCTCTTTCAGATGATCTTGAACCGGGAGCCCGGCATCTCTATTTCACCAAAGGCAGAAATCGGCTACTTTGCTCAAAACAGCTATAAGTACAATCGCAATCAAGGCGTTATGGAGTTTGTGCAGGAAGAGTGCGACTATCAGGTTTCCGAAATCCGCTCCGTACTGGCGTCAATGGGCTTTTCCCAAAGCGACGTCCGTAAGAAGTTGTCGGTTCTCAGTGGCGGTGAATTTATTAAACTTCAGTTAGCCAAACTACTGCTTGGCCGCTATAATATCCTGCTCATGGATGAGCCGAGCAACTTCCTGGACTTACCCAGCTTGGAAGCATTGGAAACGCTGATGAAAAATTATGCTGGAACGATTTTCTTTATTTCGCATGATAAACGACTTGTGGAGAATGTTGCGGATATAGTTTACGACTTCAGAGAAGGCAAAATAGTAGAGGTTTAGACTGAATGAGAAAGTTTAACTATCATCATCTCACAGTCCGGCCATAGCAGAACAAACGATTGACCCGTTTCTAGCTGATATGGTTGCAGAGTTAACTTTATTGTAAAGCCAAAGCAGTAAGCCCTCTATTCAAGGGCTTACTGCTGAAAGTTGAGTAATAGATAATTAGATTAACATTGAATGGCTTGAAGAGGTAGATGAATTGGAAAGGAAGTGCCAATATGCCGGTGGCCCCAGACAAAAACAAGCTGTATCCAAGCGAAAATATAAAAACGGTTTGCTATATAAAAAATCTGCCAGGCAAGCCTAATGTGGAGATTGGCAATTACACATATTACAGCGACAACACAAACTCTCCCGAAAACTTCTATGAACGCATCCAGCATCATTATGAGTTTCTTGGGGATAAATTAATCATTGAAAATTTTTGCGCTATTGCTGAAGGCGTGACATTTATTATGAATGGAGCGAACCACCGTATGGACGGCATTACAACCTATCCGTTCAATATCTTTGGTGGAGGCTGGGAGAAGGTTACTCCTGCAGTGGAGCAGTTGCCGTTTAAAGGAGATACGGTAATCGGTAATGATGTATGGATTGGGCAGAATGTTACGATTATGCCGGGAGTTAGGGTTGGTGACGGTGCCATTATCGCCGCAAATGCGACCGTAACAAAAAATGTAGAGACGTATGCGATTGTCGGCGGCAACCCGGCCCGATTGATTAAAAAGAGGTTCAGCGATGAAATGATTGAATTGCTGTTGAAGCTTCAATGGTGGAATTGGGATAAGCAAAAAATATTTGGTAATCTTGAGCTATTGGTTTCTGCTAACGATATTGCTATAGTTAAAAAGTTGTTGGAGAATGAAAAGTGAAGAGGCTAGAAGTGGCAGGTTCTGAAACATGACTCTCTAACCATAGAGGAGTTGACCAATGCACGAAATTACTATTTCGCGTATACGTGCGATACAGAGCCAACCCAGGAATTTAATAGTAATAACAGTATGATTGAGGTAAATGAAATGGATCAAATAGAAACCATATTACAATCGGTCAGCAACACTCTGACCCCTATTAAAGGGATAGCGGGTGTTGTCTTAGGCGGTTCAAGAGCAAGAGGTACTCATACTCTGGAATCCGACATTGATATTGGAATCTATTATCATAGCGATACCCTTGATTTAACCGCTTTGGACAGGGCAGCCACTGTGCTGGACAGTGAACACCGGACCGGTCTGATCGCACCTCCCGGTGCATGGGGAAACTGGGTTAATGGCGGTGGTTGGCTTATGATTAACGGTTGCCATGTAGATTTCATTCTGCGGGATATTCTGCGAGTGGCGCAGGCTATTGAGGATTGCCGGGAAGGCAGGATTGCTGCCCATTATCAAACCGGGCATCCTCATACTTACCTAAATGCCATGTACATGGGGGAGCTGGCCACTTGCAGAATACTCTCTGATCGCGATGGGAAAATACAGGAGATACAGGATAAAACCCATCCTTACCCACAGAACATGAGGGAGGCAATAATCCGCTTTTTTATGTTTGAAGCCGGATTTTCTCATATGTTTGCTGATAAGAACAAAAATAAGCAGGATGCGTATTATGTAGCAGCGCACCTGGTCCGCTCGGTTTCCTGTCTTAACCAGGTACTGTTCGCACTCAACGGTGAGTACTGCATCAATGAGAAAAAAGCTGTCCGCATGATTGACGGATTCCAGGTCAAACCGCCTGAGTATGGGCGGAGGATAGAAAATTTATTCTCGCTAGCCGGATATGAAGAAGAACAAGCATGTACATGTCTAAAAAATCTAATCGATGATGTAGAAAAACTCGTTCGAGAGGTTTAATAAAAGTTCTGCTGAAAAGAAAACACAGCCCGTGAGGCCAGGCGGGGGCTGGGTTCAATGGTTTTGAGAAATAATGGAATACGTTCCCTCAGACAAAGGAAGAAAACATCAGGTTAGAAACCTAAAAATAAAATAGGGTAATATATTTTCAACCTGCGAATTTTGCGGGTTTTTTGGTATAGTGGAATATTGTACAGGAATAGCGCATTGGTCGATATTTAAATGAAATTGATGCATAATAAAATTACAAAGCCAGGCTTCACTGTTAAGTCTGGTGAGAGCAGCTTAAACGGCGAGATAGTCTCGCAGGTTGCAGGGTACGGGCGTATTTCGAGCATGGAGATTGAAGGCGTGATTGGCGACTATATCAAAGACGCTACCTGCATCTGTACGGACGCAGGTAAGAACTTCATCACTTACGCCAAGGAGAAGGAATTGGAGCATTATGTCCTGAACGTCCGTAGAGGCGAGAGTGTTAAAGGCTCATCATGCAGGATTTCTAGATGAAGCATCGCGGGACAGGCATGAACAGGCGTGGCCGTTGGTTCTTGCTCAACTAGAGGATAGGCTAACGAAGTTTTCTCATAGTTAATGTGCAATATTTTTATAATGCGAAGATAAACAGGACTTTGTCTATCCATAAAAAATAACTGGAGGTAAAAACATGGTCACACCTTATATCACATTTGCAGGAAATTGCAATGAGGCATTGGAGTTTTACCAGACTGTTTTTAATAGTGAAGTTCTGATGTCCCTGCCATATGGGGATTATGTACCGGAGGGTGTTACTGCCCCGCCGGCAAATCTGAAAGACTGGATTTTGCATGCCGAAATGAATATCTGTGATACAGTCTTTTGGTTTGCAGATGAAATAGCAGAGCCAGTGTCCAAAGGTAATATGATAAAATTAACTACAAAAGTAGCCTCAGCACAAGCGGCACAAAAAATTTTTAATGTATTGAGTATTGACGCTCAAATCACTCTTCCACCGACCGCTACATTTTATAGCTCATTTCATGCAGGGCTTACTGATAGGTACGGCGTAAGTTGGAATATTGTTGCCGAAGAAGCGCCCAACCGGGTTTAGCTTCAAGAACCTTATAATAATATGCAAATTCCAATTTGTTTGTCTGAGTACGAGCACAATGGGAAGTTCATAAGTGAAATTAATTTATTGTGAGAATAGCGAGTACCAATTGTAGCAGAATTGAAATGACGGATTTTATTTAAGGGGGCTTTACATGACCGGTGTAGAAATTGATATGGTTATTACAGACAGCTTGAAGGCATTGGAATTATACGAAAAAGTATTTGATCTTCAACGTGTTGAGGTTACAAGCTTTCCAAAAGGTGAAAATGAAGTCATTTTTATCCTATATGGAGTACGCTTTCACATGTTGGATGAAAACCCGAAATTCGGTTTGAAAGCTCCAACTAAGGATGAACCCCAGTCGATTTGGTTTAACATCACCGTTCCTGATATCAAGGAAGCATTTTCAAGGGCCATCAGCACGGGCTGCACAGAGCTTCAGCCAGTGACTGAATTGGCGGATTATGGAGTGTCGAATGCTATTTTCAGTGATCCTTTCGGCTATCAATGGATGCTGCATCAAGTGCACAAAGAAGTGAGTTTTGAAGAACGCATACGACTTTGGGAGGACAAACGGGATAGTTAATAATTGCTGTGTCATAAGCATAATAAACTTGGTTAAGACGTTGAGAAATCAATGTTTTTTCCTTATATAATTACGTGGAGTGTTGCGTTTGGCTGAAAAGAAAACACAACCCTTGAAGCCAGGCGGGGACTGGTTTCAAGGGTTGTGAAAAAATATGGTATATGTTTCCGCAGACATAGGCAGAAACCATCAGGTTACAATCTTAAAAAATACATATGGTAATACGTTATCGACTCGCGAAAGAGTTATTACCTCGAATAACAGCATTTGAACATGTTAGAGAAACGTTCGTAAAAGCTTGGTCTCTGCCAATGATATCGTTACTGTTAGAAAGTTGTTGGAGAGTGAAAAGTGAAGAAAAAAATATTTTGGTTATTTCTTGCCTTGATTGGTTTCATTTATTTTAACAATAGCTCTTATTTTGCCGAGGAACGGACGGGAAAACCTTTACTTCTTGCCCATCGGGGACTTGCCCAGACTTTCAGCATGGAAGGGATTACGGGCAAAACCGATACCGCCAAACGTATTTATCCACCAGAGCATCCCTATTTAGAAAATACCATTGCATCAATGGAAGCCGCCTTTCAGGCTGGAGCTGACATCGTTGAACTTGATGTCCACATAACCAAAGACGGGCAATTTGCTGTTTTTCACGACTGGAATCTTGATTACCGGACCAACGGGATAGGTGTCACCAGAGATTACACGATGGCGGAATTGAAACCGCTTGATGTGGGTTACGGTTATAGCGCCGACGGCGGAAAACCTTTCCCTTTCGTGGTAAAGGCGTGGGATTGATGCCTTCGCTTGATGAGGTACTGGCTTATTTTCCGGAACGGTCTTTTCTGATTCATGTCAAAAGCAACGACCCGAAAGAAGGAGAACTGCTTGCTCAATATTTGTCCAAGTTTCCCGTAGAACGTTTGAATCAATTGGCTGTGTATGGAGGCGATCAGCCCATTGCCGCCGTTCACGCAATGCTTCCTGACCTTCGTATCGTGTCAAAGGCAACCTTGAAAAAGAGCTTGTTCTCTTACTTTGCGATAGGATGGACAGGCTATGTTCCAACGGCTTGCAGGCACACCCAATTGCATATACCTGAAAAGTATGCGCCGTGGTTGTGGGGATGGCCCAACCGGTTTCTGAATCGAATGGCAGACGTTGATACTCGAGTGATTCTTGTTGTCTGGGAAGGGGAATTTTCAGCAGGCTTTGATACACCTGAAGATATAAAACGTCTCCCGCCTAATTATACAGGTGGTATATGGACAAATCGCATTGATAGAATAGCACCTTTGTTTCACTAATTCTTATAGATGATAATCCATTGACGTTTGACAAATCAACGATTGCTGCTTACGGCGGTCAGGCTAGGGGGGCTTGTTTAGATGCGAAAAGTAATTTTAGATTTGGCTGTAACGTTGGACGGGTTTATCGAAGGTCTAAAGGGTGAAGTAGATTGGTGTATCATGGATGAGGAAATGGCATTTGAGCAGTTCCTAAGCAGAATAGACACAATCGTATATGGTAGGAAAAGCTACGAGTTATGGGGGGAATATACCCCTTCTGATAAGGCTTCTGAATGTGAAAAGCAAATCTGGGCACTGGTTCATAGCAAAAAGAAAATCGTATTTTCCACCACATACACAGAATCAAGTGGTGAGGTAAAATACATTAATTGCAATATCGAAGCGGAAATAAGGAAGCTCAAGCAGGAACCTGGTAAAGATGTATGGCTATATGGCGGATCAAGTTTAATTTCCACATTTATAAACCTTGGGTTAGTGGATGAGTATCGACTATCTGTTCACCCGGTTGTGCTTGGAGCTGGCAAACCATTATTCGAAAGTTTGCATGAGCGGCTCAGCCTTGTACTTACGGTTGTGCGAAGATACAGCTCGGGAGTGGTTCA
>NZ_AFGF01000121.1 GCF_000219125.1 Acetonema longum DSM 6540 | reverse complement strand
GTATTTATGTATGCTGGGATAGCCAGCAGCAGCACTATCCCAGCAATTTGTGATATGCTGTTTCATCTAGTTTTCTGAGCACGGCAACTAACAGTTTCACTGCAGCTTCATAATCATCTCGATGGATGATGCTATTGTGGCTGTGAATATAGCGGGTTGGAATACTGATCACCAGGCTGGGCACGCCGCGGCTGTGCAGATGAATACGGCCGGCGTCTGTTCCGCCGCCTTCGGTGAATTCCAGTTGATAAGGTATCTTTTCACTTTCCGCGGTTTCAATGACATAATCCCGCAACGGAATATGGGGAATCAAGCTGGAGTCATAAATCGAAACAGCCGCACCTTTGCCGAGTTTACTGGAGGCTTGGTCATCCGTAACCCCGGGAGTGTCACCAGCCACACAGGTATCAATCACGAAGGCAATGTCCGGATCAACCATGGCCGCGCTGGTTTTAGCGCCTCTCAAGCCCACTTCCTCCTGCACGGTAGCCGCACCATATACTGTATTGGGATGGGATATTTTGCCCAACTGTTCTAGCACATCAACCATAATGGCGCAGCCAATCCGGTTATCCCATGCCTTAGCCATCAGCATTTTTTCATTGGCCATAACCGCAAACTCGCTATAGGGAACCACTGCGTCTCCCGGTTTGATCCCCATCTTTTCTCGCACTTCCTGCTCGTCTTTGGCCCCCACATCAATATACATTTCCTTTTTCTGAACAACTTTCTTCCGTTCTTCGGCGCTAAGAATATGAGGCGGTTTACTGCCGATCACGCCGGGAATATCCTGATTTTTAGCCAGCACTGTTACCCGCTGTCCCAGCATAACCTGCTCCCACCAACCGCCAATGGTCGTAAATTTAAGGAAGCCTTCTTTGGTTATATGTTTAACCAGAAAGCCGATTTCATCCATATGGGTTGCCAGCATAATCCTGGGCGCCGGTTGGTCACCCTGTTTACGAAACAATACGCTGCCAATGTGATCATAGGACAGATCAGCCACTCCTGACAATCTCTCTTTTAAGACATTCTTTACCCGGCTTTCATATCCCGAGATTCCCGGCGCCTCAGTCAGTCGTTTGAACCATTCTAACCCAGCATCCATCATATCCCTCCTTAATACATCCTTATTAGTATGTACGAACAAGACACCGGAAAAACCCCTGAAAGATTTTTCTTCCAGGGGTTGCGTAAGAGCCCATCATAAAACCCATCTGCAGCCTCGGATCTGGAACCGTTCAAAAAGGTTCAGATGCTAGATAAGAGAAACGCTTGCGTTTCCATACTGGTGAAAAACTCAGACGACTTTTTTGGCTTGTGAGAAAGCATCCACTATCATCACTCTCCCGAGAAGTCGCGAATTACGATACAGCGTGACGAGGACGTGCGTGACTATGTTCGCAGGACACGTCGCGCCCGCAGGAAGCTGAAGTGACGCAGATGGGCCATTTCCAACGGTTCCCTATCGCATCTGGCGGGCTAGTTCCTGTAACTTCGCCACACGTTGTTCCGTCGACGGGTGAGTGCTGAACAGGCTGGTCATCCAGCTGCCGGCGCCGCTGAACGGATTTACGATGAACATGTGTGAAGTAGAGGGAGTTGCCTCCGGCATCACTCTGTGTTTGGCGTAATACTCAATTTTTTGCAGTGCACTGGCCAGCGCCAGCGGCTTGCCGCAAAATTTAGCCCCGGTGGCATCGGCCTGAAATTCTCTGGTACGGGATATGCCAAGCTGGATCAAGGTAGCAGCCAGGGGGGCCACCACTACCAGAATGACAAATTCAAGGATGCCGCCAATGCCGTTATCCTCGTTGTCATTGCCTCGCCCGAGACCGAATATGGCCGCCCATTGGGCAATATTGGCAATCATGGTGATGACACCCGCAATGGTGGCCACCACCGTACTGATTAAGGTGTCTCGATTTTGGATATGAGCCAGTTCGTGAGCCAGCACCCCTTCCAGTTCCTCGTAAGTCAAGGCGCGCATAATACTGGTGGTAACCGCCACTGCCGCATGCTCTGGATCCCGTCCGGTGGCGAAGGCGTTGGGAGTATCCGTGTTAATAATATAGACTCGCGGCATAGGCATACCCGCGGTTTGAGTCAAACGGTCCACCATCCGTACCAGGTCAGGCGCCTGATCCATGGTAACCTCTCTGGCCCCATACATCTTTAGTACGATTTTATCGCTATACCAGTAGCTGAAGAAATTCATCAATACCGAGACCAAAAGCATAAAGGTCATACCTTGAGTCCCGCCAAATAAATTCCCGATGGCCAGCAAGAGACCGGTTAATGCAGCGAGCAAAACAGTCGTTTTCAATGAATTCAACCGCTGAACACCTCCAAACAAGTGATGTCTGTCAATTTATCAAAAGCAAGGTTTAGCAACTCGTCGGTTTCGCAGCTATCCCTCCCATCTGTGTACGTATTTCAATTATAAGTGTTTTACTCAGATTTCACAAGACTCCACAGGATAAATATCCGCTCAAAATTCGCCTTGGCAACCATTTTAGATAGTCTGTTCCATTCTTTCTTTGATAGCAACGAGCATGTTCATGCTATTATCCCTTACCTTTTTTTTGAGAATGGGGTTTAACAGACCGGCAATCATCGGGATGCCAAACTCAAAATCCACGGTCAGCTTGATCTCGGTTCCGTCGTCAATGGGGGTCAAAACCCATTCTCCTTCAAATTTATTAAGGTCTCCTTCAATTTGGCGATAGGAGATATGCATATTAGGATCATCGAAAACATCCTGTTCCGTCCAGCGGATAATCCGGCCATCCACATTGGAAACCCATTTGGTGAGGGTGGTGTTGTCTTTTCGCTCCAAAACCTCAACACTTTCCAGGTCCTTCATGAATTGAGGGTATTTCTCCATATCTTTAATGATCGGGTAAATTTTTTCCCGATCGCACCGGACTGGCAGGGTAACTTCCACATAAGGCATTGTCCTCACTCTCCCTTCTGGCACTATAAGTCTTCTAACATTTGATCCGCCAATCCCGCTGTGGCCGCAAGAGCTTCCGCGACAAAATCAATTTGTTCGGCTTGAATGATTAAAGGTGGTTCAATTCGTATCACCTTGGGATTATTTAAGGTATATGCCACCAGAATGCCGCGATTAACCATCTCAGACATGACCAACCCGCCAATCCCTTCTTTGGTGAGTTCAATGCCGATCATCAGCCCTTTACCGCGAACTTCTTTAATAACATTGGGATATTCAAGCTGCAGCTGTTTCAGTTTAGCGGTAAAATAGTCTCCCAGCCGGGCGGCCCGTTCCGACAAGTTTTCATCCTGCAGCACCTGAAGGGTAGCGCAGGCAGCAGCACAGGCAAGAGGATTGCCGCCGAAAGTCGACGTGTGCAGGAACGGACTGACAATCAGGCGATCCCAGACTGCCGGACGAGCGGTAAAGGCGCCAATCGGCATGACTCCGCCCCCCAGGGCTTTGGCAGTAGTGATAATATCCGGAACAACTCCATAATGTTCGGAAGCAAACATCTTGCCAGTACGCCCTAAGCCGGTCTGAACCTCATCACAAATCAATAGCGCGTGATAGTGGTCACATAATTCTCTGATGCGGGGAAGATAATCATCCGGGGGAACAATAATGCCGCCTTCACCCTGAATGGGTTCCATAATAACCGCAGCCGTTTCCTTGTCGATGATCTTCTCGAGCGTCTGAATGTCACCGAAAGGCGCATGACAAAAGCCCTGCATGAGAGGCTGAAAAGGCTCCCGAAACAGGTCCCGCCCGGTAGCGCTTAATGCGCCGAAAGTTTTGCCGTGAAAGGAGTTAACTGTAGCGATCACTTTGGAGCGGCCTGTGTGCAGCCTGGCCAGTTTCAACGCTCCCTCCACCGCCTCGGCGCCGCTGTTGCAAAAGAAGCTGTACTGCAGGTCTCCCGGTGTGATAGCCGCCAGCATTTCAGCCAGATCAGCCATGGTTTTGCTGAACAATACTTTACTGGACAGGGGCATTTGATCCAACTGTTCCCTGACCGCCTCCACCACCTTAGGATGCCGGTGTCCCAGACTAAAAACGCCATAGCCGCCTAAACAATCCAAAAATTGTTTTCCATCTGTATCTCGGATGAATACGCCTTCCGCTTCCCCCTCCACTGAATTTAAGCCCATGAAGCGAAACAGTCTCGCCAGTGAGGGATTAATATACTTTTCGTATTTCTCAATGGTCAATTCAGTTTCATGACTGACACTCATTTTGATTCCCCTCCTGCTATTCCATTGTTTCATTATCTCCATGATACTGCCCATTTTATTCCATTTCAAGTTTTCTCTTGCGAGGTGACTCTAAGATACCGGTTCAACATCTTGCTGTACTGCCAATTGGACCGGTCATCGGACACATCAAATTGAGTCATGATGGCATTCAATTCATCCGCGTAGTGTACCACAAAACTCTCTTTCGTGGCGCAGGCCACTGGCGACCCTTTGTCCTGACTGCCGTGATGAGACAACAAAATATGCAGGAGACACAGGGCGTCCTCCTGGGGAAAATCCTTCTCTTGGGAGATGAACCGGTTCAACATCATGGTTCCCAGTGATAAATGGCCTAATAATTTGCCTTTTTCGGTATACTCAAAACCAAGAGCCGGGGATATTTCATGCAGTTTGCCAATATCATGCAGCAAACCTCCCGCCACTACCAAATCCACATCGATATTGCCGATTTCCAGGGCAATGACTTTGGCCAGTTTAGCCACATCCACGGAATGTTCCAGCAGACCTCCCACGTAGGCGTGATGAAGCCGCATAGCCGCTGAATGAACTACATATTTTTCATAAAGTACACCGGATAAAATCGTACGCAGCAGAGATTTCAAATGGGGTTTGGCAATCCCTACAAGCAATTCCTCCAGATATTGTTTGTATTGGTTTAGATCTTTGGGGCTGTAGGGGAGCAGATGCTCCAGCGAATCCTCTTTGGCCGGGTGCTCAGCTTTTGATATCACCACTTGCAGCGTTCCCTCATTGGCGTAACGATCGGCTTGTAAGACGCCGTGAATCCGTATGGCACTGACATTAGGCAGGCTTTTTAAAAAATCCACGGTTTCCCGTTCAAAGCAAATAAAGTTTAAGGTCCCGCTGTTGTCCTGCAGGCTGCCACGGGCGAATACCCCCCCATTAGAAGATGCTCCGGTTTTCTGCACGCGCAGTATAACGCAATGTTGTATTTCGTCGCCCATTCGATAGCTCATTAACATAAAAGTCCGCCACTCCCATAACATGCCGCAAACCGGCAAAAATTCATTTAATCACAATCAAACATATGTAAAAATATCGTTTTGGACAGCCGGTACGATTTGTACATCCCATTTCTTTTCATGGGCCAGCCGGCGTAATCTTCCGGTCAGATCCTCTACCACCGGATACTCGGTCCCAAAGTGGCCGGCGTCAATTACCGCTGCCCCCTGCTCCAGGGCTGTCAGAGCGTCATGATAATCCACATCTCCGGTTACCAGTACGTCAGCGCCGGCCTGTACTGCTTGGGTCAGCAGGCTGGCACCGCTGCCGCCGCAAATGGCAACCTTGTACACCGTTTTGTCAGAGAGACCGGCTACTTTTACCGCCGCTGCCGCCAAGGCCTGTTTTACCTGTGCGGCAAATTCCGATAAAGGAACCGGTTTTGCTAACGTTCCGATTCTACCCAAGCCTCCGGCCTGTTCGTTGGCCAGACAATATAAATCATAGGCCACCTCTTCATAGGGATGGGCATTGAGCATGGCTTTCAGCACGTTTGACCGCAGCCGGGCGGGAAAAACTGTCTCCAGTCGGCATTCAGCCACAGACTCTATTTTCCCCGGCTCGCCGATAAAGGGCTGGGTGCCGGGCAGTGGCTTAAAGGTTCCTGTCCCATGGATCTGGAAGGAACAATGACTATAGTTTCCGATATGTCCCGCCCCGGTTGCCGCAATGGCTTCCCACACTTGTGAAGTATGAGATTCCGGCACACATACCGCTAATTTATAAAGGATCTCCTTATTATTACTAAGAGCCTCACAATGTTCCAGACCCAGCTTGCCGGCTAAAACGTCATTCACTCCGTCCGGCGCTGCGTCCAGTGTGGTATGAGCGGCATAAACGGCAATATCATTCTGAACCAGACGGCAAAGAGTCTTTGTCCCCGGTAAATCGCCGCGAAGCTGCTTGATCGCTTTAAACAGCGGCGGATGGTGGGATATAATCAGTTGAGCGCCCTGTTCGATTGCACTTTCGAGGACCTGGGGAGTCACGTCCAGCGCCACCATGATTTTGTGAATAACCTGTCGCGGGTCGCCAACCAAAAGCCCCACATTGTCCCACTCCTCTGCATACTGGGACGGCGCGATTTCTTCCATAAGTTCAATGATTTCAGAACAAATTACAGGCATTGATATGCTTCCTCCAACATGCGAACTTTATTTTCATATTCCGTTATTTTGTCTGCAGCAGCCATTTGCCTGCTCTGGGATAATTGGGCGAGAATGCGCCGGTCATGTTTGATCCGCTGCCGTAAATAAGGCTTTAACAAAGAGTGGCGTTTTTGCCAAAGAACCGGACCGATCTCATATTCCGTCGCTCCCAGGAGTTGAGCGATGCCAGGCTGAGCCGCAATGATCTCATACAGTCGATCTTCTTCCGCTACCAGCTCTTCATTCACAATCGCCAAGCCATGTTCCTGCAGCCAGCGCCGCAGCAGGGGTGCGTCGACCATGGGCTGCAGAATGAGGTGGTTTAATTGCCGCACTAGCGTAATGTCGGCTTCCAAAATTGAAATCATACTGCCGCCCCCCATGCCGGCAATTACGACCACATCCACCTCACCCGGCGACAATACTGCTAATCCGTCGCCAAACCGGACAGAAATTTGCTGGGATAAGCCAGCCAAACACACTGCTTCCAATGCAGTCTGGTAAGGCCCTGAATGTACGTCACTGGCGACAGCATAAGATATCCGGTTACTGCTGACCAGATAAATCGGCAGGTAGGCATGGTCGGTCCCAATATCGGCGATCCGGGCCTGCTCCGGCACCATGGAAGCAATGGCTGCGAGGCGCTCTCTCAGTTTCAAACCCCAACGACTCCTATCCTCTTAATCTAATTCCATATCTCATTATCCAGTATTCCTCTAAAAAGACAAAAAATCCTTTTTAAGAATCAAATAGAAAAACCGGAGTTAACAACTCCGGTTTATACGACAGATATGGTGACCCGTGGGGGATTCGAACCCCCGTTCTCGCCGTGAAAGGGCGGTGTCTTAACCACTTGACCAACGGGCCATATACAATATGGTGGGCCCACCTGGGATCGAACCAGGGACCAGCCGGTTATGAGCCGGCTGCTCTACCGCTGAGCTATAGGCCCACAGATGTGAAAACAGGTTTTCCGAAGAAAGCCTGTTGTAAAAACGGAATTGGCTCCTCGAGTAGGACTCGAACCTACAACCACTCGGTTAACAGCCGAGTGCTCTACCATTGAGCTATCGAGGAATAACGTCAACGAAATATATTATATAACATCGATATATGTTACGTCAAGACTTTTTTTATTTTCAGACCTTCGCGGAGATCAATCTATTTCCTCGAATCTGGGACCGCTCAAAGGGTCCAGATACCAGGTAAGAGCAACGCCTGCGTTGCCATACTGAAAAATGCAGGTGACTTTTCGGCGTATGAGAAACCATCCGCTACTACCGCTCTCCCGAAAAGTCACAAATTATGATAGCACACGAGGATGCGCGTGAGATTGTACCTTCAGAAAGGTGCGTCGATACTAGAAAGATGCGCAGCATGAATGGCGCGCCCGCAGGAGCAACGACGTAGATGGGCCGATCCCC
This sequence comes from Acetonema longum DSM 6540, assembly GCF_000219125.1. Taxonomy (NCBI): domain Bacteria; kingdom Bacillati; phylum Bacillota; class Negativicutes; family Acetonemataceae; genus Acetonema; species Acetonema longum. The sequence continues at coordinate 51,608 of NZ_AFGF01000121.1, read as the reverse complement.
TGGTTACTCTAAAAAGTCCTTCAGTTTCTTGCTCCTGCTGGGATGGCGCAGTTTGCGCAGGGCTTTAGCCTCAATCTGACGGATCCGTTCGCGGGTCACGCCGAAATGCTGTCCTACTTCCTCCAGGGTGCGGGCGCGTCCGTCATCCAGTCCGAAACGCAGCCGAAGAACTTTTTCTTCCCTGGGAGTCAGAGTCTCCAGCACTTCCTCCAGCTGTTCCTTGAGCAACATGAAGGAAGCCGCCTCCGCCGGCGCCGGCGCATCCTGATCTTCAATGAAATCTCCCAGATGAGAATCTTCTTCCTCTCCAATAGGAGTCTCCAGTGAAACAGGCTCTTGGGCAATCTTCATGATCTCCCGCACACGTTCCACGCTGATATCCATGGCCCGGGCGATCTCTTCCGGAACTGGCTCACGGCCCAGTTCCTGCAGCAATTGACGGGATACCCGGATCAGTTTATTGATCGTTTCCACCATGTGAACAGGAATGCGAATGGTCCTTGCCTGGTCGGCTATGGCTCTGGTAATAGCCTGACGAATCCACCAGGTTGCGTAGGTGCTGAACTTATAGCCTTTATTATAATCGAACTTTTCAACAGCCTTAATCAGTCCCAGGTTGCCCTCCTGAATTAAATCCAGGAACAGCATCCCCCGGCCCACATAGCGCTTAGCGATGCTGACCACCAGACGAAGATTGGCTTCCGACAGGGATCTTTTCGCCATCTCTCCCTGTTCGATATATTTATGCGTCAATACATCCAAACGGGAAATGTATTCGTCGATTTCTCCGGCAACTTCCGGAGCGACAGCATCGCACCGGGCGCATAGAATATGACATTCAGCCAACATTCGCTGGATCAGCGACAGATAGCTGCCGTCAAGAATTTCCACCCCGGCTTGATCCAAACCTTCGGTTACGGCGGAAAACCCTTTAGGCGTAAGCTGAGCCCGTTTTACGACTTCTTCCACTTCTTCCAGCGTCAGTTTGGCAAATCGCTGATAGGCCAGCTTGATCAGTCCCTGGAGCATCCCCCCGGCATCCTGTAAAGCAGTCGTAACCGCCTGATCCAGCAAGGATTCATTAGATCCCGTATCCCAGGTTCGACCCAGTTCGGGAACTTCGAGTTTTTCCGCAGCCAGAACCTTCATTAGCGATTTAACTTCTTCCTGGGTTAATTCGCGCATATTTTTTTGGACGAATTCAACCGTTGGCTTGCCGGATTTTGTGATAAACCCCACTAAGGACCGGAATACCTTACTGCTATCACGTAAAGAACCCAGCGTTTCTTCCTGCGCCAGATAATGTTTGACAAAGGATAACCTCTGTTTTACCTGCTCTGCCGGATTTCCGTTATCTATATGGATATTAGCGGCTGACAGCCGTTTATAAACTATATCCATTTCTTCCTGGGTAAGTTCAGCAAAATGACATCCTATCCGGATCTCGCCGTCTTCGATATGTCCGCCTGATTGCTTGGCCCGCAGAATCAAAGTATCAAGAATGTTGGTCTCAATGACTTTGACACCAGCCGTCTCCAAACCGGCGTCCACCTGCTGCATTTCATCCTCTTCCAGTTGAGCCAGCCGATAGTAATTACGCACTTCTTTGGCGGTAAGCTTTCCTCCCCGCTCTTTGCCGCGGCGAGTGAGGAATTCCAAAAGGTACTCGGTATCGCCCACTTCCACTTCCGCCGACCGTTCATTGGCCAATCGTCTGGCTTCGTTGCCTTTGCCCATCCTCTTAGCCAGTTTTATTTCATCTACGGCCGTAAGCAAAGAGACCCGTCCGATTTCCTTCAGGTACATCCGGACCGGATCATCAATGCTGATCCCTTCAGGAATACTCAGGTCAAGATCTACTTCTTCAGGCGCAGATTCAATTTCCGCGATATCCGGTCCCTCGATATTTTCCATATCCGGGACTTCATCCACAATTTCAATCCCTTTGGTCGTGAACATTTCGTACATATCGTCTATTTCGTCAGGAGACAAATCCTCGCCCTGGAAGGTATCCATTATTTCGGAGTAGGTAAGTACACCGCCCCGTTTTTTACCTTTATGCAAAAGTTCATTAACATGCTCAGTCGGTAGATTTTTCTTTTCTGTCATAATATCCCCCCTCCACAGCAGGATCCCCGTATTTAATAAAGTTAAGGTGTGTCTCGTTATTGATACAGTTTGCTAATTTCATCTTTAATTCGCTGACTTTCTGCTAATTCCTGCAGAGAGCGACTATCTCCTATACGCTCGAATTCAATTGCCTGCAATCGATGTTTTTCATACAGGTCTTTTAATCGGGAAAGGCGCAAAAATCTCAGGCAATCATCGGCTATACGCAACGGGTCGTCCACCTTAGACTCCATCACCATGATGCCGGATAATTCTATATGAGCCTGTTCACTCAAAAGCGGCGTTAAGACAGTGGGAAGATTCTCTCCCTTATTATAAGCATCAACCAGCAGCTGGATCAGCTCCCAGCGATGCGGATGCTGAAAATCTTCCGGCAGTAATCGGGGCTGTATCTGAGGAATTAACCCCGGATCATCCAGCATTAACCGGATCAGCTGCTTTTCCGCCGTCGAAGACGCATTGTTTACAGGGCTTGAAACCAGATGAACACTACTAGTCTGCCCAGGAATTACATTTTTATCCTTTTTGCTGAGACGTAAATATTTTGATAGTTCACTGCGAATCGCCGTTTCATCAATTGCCAGTATCTCGGATAAGCGGGAAATATAGCCGTTCATTTCCACAGCATTGTCCAAATCCGCTAAAACCGGAACGATTTGCGATACAGCCGCTATTTTTCCTTCCAGGCTGGCAGTATCGACAGCCTCTAAAACCCGCTTCATTTGATAATCCATGAGCAGTAAAGCATTCGTAACCTGACCGCGGAATTCATCCACGCCGTGTTTGCGAATGTATTCATCCGGATCTTTACCGTCCGGTAAGGACACAATCCTTATCTTGGCTCCTAATCTGCGGACAATAGTCAAAGCCCGCAATGTGGCATTCTGCCCCGCCGCATCGCTGTCGTAGGCAAAAACGATTTCTTGTCCCAGCTTCAGGAGCTGTTTGGCCTGTTCCTGCGTAAACGCCGTCCCCAGCGATGCAACAATGTTTTTTACGCCGGCGCTGTACGCTGTTATCAGGTCCAAATATCCCTCCACAACGATGGCTTGGCCGGTTTCTTTGATGTATTTATAGGAGTTGTGGAATCCGTACAATACGTTTCGTTTATTGAACAGTATTGTATCCGGGCTGTTAAGATATTTAGGCTGACTCTTTTCCAAAACTCTGCCGCCGAAAGCTATGATACGTCCCCGGACATCCCTGATGGGAAACATGATTCGCTGGCGGAACCGGTCATAGACTCCGCCTTGGGACCGGCTGACTGCCAGTCCTGCCTGCAGGAGATGTTCTTCCAGCACCCCGCGCTGCCTTAAAGCTTGAGATAATTTATCCCACTGCGGGGGGGCATAGCCTAGCTGGAATTCACGGATAACGTTCTGATCGATGCCCCGATTGCTTAAATACTCTAACGCCTGCTTGCCATGAGCTGTTTTAGTAAGGCAAGCGTGAAAAAAATTCCCGGCCAGTTCGTTGACCCGGTACAAAATAGCCAATTCCCGGGCACGCTGTTTATCGTATTCTGATTGTTGTCTTTCCGGCAGAGAAATATTCATTTTTTGCGCCAGGAGTTTTACTGCATCAATAAAGGATATTTGTTCAACTTTCATTAAAAAATAAAAAATATCTCCCCCGGTCTGGCAGCCAAAGCAATAGAAAAAACCTTTTTCTGCCGCAACAGAAAAAGATGGTGTTTTTTCCTGATGAAATGGACAGCAACCCCAATAATTTCTCCCTTTTTTTTGCAGCGATACGTAGTCGGATATAACGGCGACAATATCACACTCTGCGCGCAACCTGTCGATAAAGTCATGATCATACTGCTCTTTCATATTTCACCTATGATCCTGCTTATGGAACCTCAGTTGATCCGCCTGACATCTTATGCTTTTAAAGCAAAGTTTTGTTTTTATTCTACATATTCTAATCATAATCCTGCTTTAAGAATCGCTCCCTTAATCCATTCTCAGGATTTTAAGACTATTATTCAATAAAGAGAAGAAATATCCTCTTTTCTTCTTGACAAACTGCCGTCAGCTGCCTCCCCAGGTAGACGGGATAAACAAGTTTTTAAACAGATGAATCGCATACAAGTCGCTCAGTCCTGCCACGTAATCCACCACAATTGTTTCAAGGCTCCAGCGTTCGATCCGTTCCTGAAATTCCCGGGGCAACTTGTCGGGGTTGGTATAAAAATACTCGAACAGTTTTTTGATAACATGTTTCGCTTTTTTGCGTTCCTGTTCCAATTGAGGAGAACGATACACCGTTTCAAACATAAAGTGACGGAATTCGTTCATGGCGTCGGTAATCGGCTGCGACATTCGTATTTCATTGACCCCATCCGATTGGGTGATCATGTCCGCCACCATGGCCGTAATCATGCTGGAGGGATGAACGCCGAAAGTCCGGACGACATTTTGCGGCAAATCCTGTGCTTTCAGCATGCCCGCCCGAATCCCGTCATCATAGTCATGGCATAAATAAGCAACCCGATCGCAAATGCGGACAATATTACCTTCCAGCGTAAAGGGTTTCTGGCTGCCGGTATGGTTGAGAATGCCGTTTTTTACCTGAACCGTCAGGTTTAGGCCCGCTCCGTCTTTCTCCACATGTTCGAGAACCCGTAAGCTTTGTTCGTTATGATCAAAATGACCTAAAACTTCGCGCAAGGCATCCTCACCGGAGTGACCAAACGGAGTATGACCCACATCGTGGCCCAGAGCAATGGCCTCTGTCAAATCTTCATTCAGCACGAGACCTCTGGCCACGGTACGGGAAATCTGGGCTACTTCCAAACTATGGGTCATCCTCATGCGGTAGTGATCGCCAGGAGAGATATAGACCTGGGTCTTATGCTTGAGCCGCCGGAAGGACTTACTGTGAATAATCCTGTCCCGGTCACGCTGAAAAGCAGTCCGGAACAAGCAGGGAGACTCCGGCATTTCCCGCATTGCATCCCGGCTTTTTGTGGCAAAAGGGGACAAGAAATCTACTTCCCTCTGTTCAAATTTCTCCCGAACGGTCATGTTACCGTCTCCTCCCGCTAATCGGAACCGTTGAAAAAGGTCTGCGGATTCACGACTGCAGATTTATGGGACAACCGATGGGCCTATCGTTTGGAACGAATGATCTCAATAATGCTATTGGCGGTTTCTTCGATAGCTTTATTGGAAACATCGATAATCGGACAGCCGATTTTGTTCATCACTGACCTGGCATAGGACAATTCCTCGATAATTCTGTCCACAGCCGCATAGCTGGCTCCTGGGGCCAGCCCCATGATCCTCAGCCGTTCTGCCCGAATTTCATTGAGTTTGAGAGGGTTGAGAACCAGCCCCACAATCCGGTCAGACGGCATCTCAAACAATTCCGGCGGGGGACATATTTCCGGTACAAGGGGGACATTAGCTGCCTTGAATCGTTTATGGGCCAAATACATGCTTAAGGGCGTCTTGGATGTCCGGGAAACTCCAATCAATACAATATCGGCTTTCAGCAATCCATTGGGATTCTTTCCGTCATCATATTTAACGGCAAATTCAATCGCTTCTACCCGTTTAAAATATTCCTGATCCAGTTGGTGAATCAAGCCTGGTTTCAATTTGGGGATGAATCCGGTCACTGTCTGGACACTGTCGATCATCGGGCCCATGATATCCACCGTAGTGATGCTCATCTTGTCCGCCAAGTTTTCCAGAGCTACTCTTAAATCCGGCGAAACAATGGTATGACAGATAAGCGCCGGCTGCCCCGCTGCCGCTTGAAATATATTTTCGATTTGTTCGATGGAGCTAATATAGGGAACGCGTACAATGTCTATTTCACCGGATTCAAACTGGCTGGCGGTGGCTCGCGCTACTAATTCGGCAGTTTCACCGATCGAATCAGACAAGGCGTAAATAACCGGCCCCTTTCTCACAGCTGTTCCTCCCTTATAAAATGCAAAAAATACATCCATGGCTATCGCTAAATCCTCATATATAAGAATTCTGCATCCATGTTGCTTGTCCTCCAGTGGATTCTTTCCAGAAAAACAAAAAATCTCCCCACCGGTAACACAGGTTACAGGCACGAGAGATGCAAGAACCCCCTGGGCCTTTTTCAACGGTCCTTCCTAAACTGTTGAGATGGTCCGGATAAACGCTAAGGACTGCAGGGGTTTTTCTAAATACTGCAGCAAATAGTTTAACAATAATTTTTCCGCTTGCAACAGCACCTCCGCAGAAACGGAAAATCGTTCCGGTTCTTGCAGGTTTAATGTAAGCATACGCTGAATAAAGCGACTTACCGGCTCGTCCATCATACTCATACCGCTGTCTCTGCCGCAGCGTTTGCAGACCACACCGCCTGCCTGACTGTCAAAAATAGCAGGATAAACAATGGGAGAGCCGCACACAACACAATGTTCTGTTTCCGGACGATATCCGGCCATAGCCAAAAGCTGCCAAGCTGTCGCCATGGCTGCAATTCTGGCGTTTCGTTCCATAATCAGGTGAAAGGAATTCAGGAGCAGGTCAAAAACCAAAGGCTCCGGCTCCCGCTCCGGATACAGTTCAAGGGTTAACTCCGCTACCAAAGACGTATAGGCCAGACTGGTCAAATCTTCCCGGATAGCGCGAAACGAAGTCCGCACCTCACACTGTTTCAAGGTCTCATAGCTTCTCCCTGGCTGCAGGATCACATCCACATGAGAGAAAGCCTGAGTTCCGGCAGCCAAGCGATTCTTCGAATATTTAGCGCCATACGCAATGGCCACGATTTTACCGAATTCCCGGGAAAATAGGCTGACTTGCTTGTCGGATCCGTTCCATTCATGGACATGTAAAATGACTGCCTCTGCCTGGTATGGTTTCATAATATGTTTCTATTCCTCCGGCGGGTCTTGATCTGCCGGAGGAATCATGGTTGCCTTCACTCTTACGACCCGGAATCCGGCAACTTTGAGCACCTCAAAGCGATAATTATCGATGGCCAACTGATCGCCGATCTCCGGCCGGCGTCCCAACATGCCGAAAATATAACCGCCGATAGTGTCTTCCTCATGTTCCTCTAACTCCAGGTCCAATAGTTCCACCAAATCATCCAGCAGCACCCGGCCGTCGAATTCGTAGCTGCCATCAGAAAACCGCTGTATCTCAGTTTCTTCCATGTCATGTTCGTCCTGGATCTCGCCGACAATTTCTTCAAGAACATCCTCAAGAGCCACTAACCCTGCTGTGCCGCCGTATTCATCGGCCACTACCGCCAGGTGAGTCCGCTTGCGCCGCATCAGCTGCAACAGTTTGGCTACTGACATCCCCTCAGGCACCACTAAAATCTCCCGCATAATTTTCTTCAGGTCCTTTGTGCCAGAGCCGCTAAGATCCACTAAATCCCGGATATGAACCATTCCCAGCACGTGATCCTTATCCTCCAGACAAACCGGATAGCGGGTATGGCCGGACTCATGCACCACCTGCATATTTTCTTCGTAGGAATCGTCTAAAAACAAGCAAACCATATCCTGGCGCGGTACCATGATTTCCCGTGACAAGCGGTCAGCGAAATCAAATACATTATCAATGAGTTCACTTTCCATTTGATTTAATATTCCGCCCCTCTGACTGGCGCTTACAATCATCCGCAGTTCTTCTTCCGAGTGGGCAATTTCAGCTTCTTGAGCCGGATCAAAGCCCAAGAGCTTCAGCACGGCCCAAGCAGTACGGTCGAAAATAGTAATGATGGGATAACCGACCTTGTGGAAAATATAAAGGGGCCAAACAGCCAAAAGCGTCATCCTCTCGGCCTGCTGGATGGCGATAGACTTAGGAATCAGCTCACCCAGAACCACATGCAACAGAGTAATGATCGAAAATCCGACCGCTACGCTGATCGTATGCAACAACAAAGTAGAACCCGGGAAGTAATACATGACCGCCGGTTCGATGAGCGAAACGACCGCCGGTTCGCCGATCCAGCCCAATCCCAGGGATGTCAAAGTAATTCCTAATTGAACAGCGCTAAGATAGCTGTCCAGTTGGGCTTCAATCTTTAACGCCAGCTCGGCCCGCCCTTCTCCTTGCTGCGCCAGTTCTTCCAGACGGGTTTTGCGCACTTTCACCATGGAAAATTCAGCCAACACAAAAAACCATTCAAAAAAACAAGCAAAAGGGCAACGAATACTTTTAAGAGACTGTAGAAAAGCGAATCGATAAGACATCTCTCCCTATGATTTGGTCACATTATGACACTGGGGCATAATGGTCCCGGCAGTAATAACATATTGCAACGCACTCTCACTGGTGACATCTAAAGGTATTATATCCCGTTTGGGAACGATAATATTGACACCGGACGTTATATTCAGACTCCAGGGTATAAACACGCATATATGGTCTTCCGGCAAATGTTTCGTGATCGCCGGCGAGAGATCAGTCATGACGAAACCCAGGACTTTGCTTTGAGGATGAGGATAGGGTACGAGAACGGCATTTTTCAATAACTGATGCGATTGAAATACCGCCGTAGAAATTTTTTTAACACTGCTGTAAATCACTTTAATAACCGGGATAGACTCGACGATTTTTTCCCCTACCTCAAAAATTTGTTTCGCCAGCCAATGAGTCGACAGCCAGCCAATAATGATAATGAATGTAAAAACAGTAATCAGCGCAATGCCGGGAAAATCCAGCGGTATATACCGCCCAATAATCTTGTCGGTAATGGAAAAAATCTGTTGAATGACAAAAAAGGTAATGGCAATCGGTACAATGACAATCAGGCCATTGACGAAGTATTTAGAAACCCACTTCATAGGCCAATTCTCCTTCGTAAATAATACCATCTTCCAAGATGGCCGGTCAATAAAATGCAGTTACTGATAGCCAAACTCTCTGAGAACCCCTTCTTTATTCCGCCAGTCCTTTTTCACCTTAACCCAGAGATCGATAAAGACTTTTGACCCTAACAGCTTTTCAATGTCTTCCCGTGCCGCCTTGCCAATCTCTTTCAAGAGGCCGCCGCCATGTCCAATCACAATTCCCTTTTGGGATTCTCTTTCTACATAAATTACGGCGCGGACATATAGATCGCCGTTATTGCGGGTAGTAATTTCCTCCATATCTACGGCAATGGCATGAGGAATTTCCTCCCGGGTCATATGCAGGACTTTTTCCCGGATTAATTCGGCCATGACTAGCCGTTCCGGCTGGTCTGTTACCATATCCTCCGGATAATATTGAGGACCGGCCTCCAGATATTTTTTGATTTCACCAATCAGTCCTGGAAGATTATCCCGGTTTAAAGCCGAAATGGGCACGACAGCGTTAAAAGAGTGAGCGGTGTTGTAGGTCTCGATAACCGGCAGGAGGTCGGTCCGGGAAACCAGGTCGATTTTATTGATCGCCAAAATCACCGGTGTGTTTACAGCGGCAATACGTTCCAGGATATATTGCTCGCCCGCGCCCATCTTCTGGGTGGCATCCACCACAAAAAGAATTACGTCCACTTCCCGCAAGGTGCTTTCAGATGCGCGCACCATATATTCGCCTAATTTGTGTTTCGGCTTGTGTATACCAGGGGTATCAATAAATAAAATCTGTGCGTCCGGCTGCGTCAGAACACATAGGATCTTATTCCGCGTTGTTTGGGGTTTATCCGACATAATAGCGATTTTTTGCCCGATCAGACTGTTTACCAAGGTGGATTTGCCTACATTGGGACGTCCGACCACAGCCACGAAACCGGATTGATGTCCGTGGGGGGGATTCATATTTGTATTCATGGTTTAGCCACTCCTGTGTCCTATTTTATGAACGAAAGAATTTTCGGCACAAATAAGGCCCAGCCGATAAAGGCCGCTGCAACTGCCGCAATGAATACTGCTCCGGCCGCAACATCCTTGGCGACTTTCGCCAAGGGATGAAAACCGGGAGAAATCAGATCGATCACTGCTTCAATCGCTGTGTTAACCATCTCCGCCGCCAATACCATGGTGACGGTTAACACTAATATCCCTTTTTCAAGAGGAGAAAAATTCAAATACCAGCCCAACACCAAAACCGCTATTGCCGTCAACCCATGCAAGCGCATGTTTGGCTGTGTTTTCAGGCAATACACAAGACCCTGCCAGGCAAAACAAAAGGACTGAAAAATGCGTCCCATAGGATTATTCCTGCCTGACGATATCCAGACGGGACAGGATGCTTTCTTCCTCCTGACGCATGAGGATTTTTTCCGCTGCCTCTTCATGGTCATACCCCAGCAAGTGCAGCATGCCGTGGACCGTAAGGTAGGCAAGCTCCCGCTCCAGGCTATGCCCGTACTCCCTGGCCTGAGACTCAGCCATTTCTAAGGAAATAATAATATCGCCCAGCAGTGTTGCAATTCCGTCCGGCCCTGCTAAAATTTCCGGTTCATCTCCCTCATTCAAAGCAAAGGATAACACGTCTGTAGGCCTGTCCTTGCCGCGGTACTCCCGGTTTAACTCCTGGATGTACTGATTGTCAGCCAAGGTTACGCTGACCTCATGTCCCGGCGTCAGTTGGTAAACTTCCGCTGCCATCGCCAGGACCGAGGAAATAACCTTCGTAACCGAGGCAGGAACCGGGCTGTCGTCAAAACTGCTTATGATTATTTCCATTCTTTTTCCTCTTTTCCAACTCTTTCATATCAGGATACTCAATCCGCTTATGGAACATGCTCGATAATACTCTAATGAATACGTCTCCGATAGTCTGGAGATCATGCAGCGTCAGATTGCAGTCATCTAGCTGACCATCATGCAACCGCTCCCGGATCATTTTTCGCACGGTAGCTTCGATCCGGTTCACATTGGGTTTAGCCAGAGATCGTACGGCCGCTTCGCAGACATCTGCCAGCATGACCAAGGCGACTTCTTTCGTCTGAGGTCTGGGACCCTCGTAGCGAAAATCTTCCTCCACGATACATTCACTGTGCTCATTTTCCGTGGCCAGTTTATAAAAATAAGAAACCAGACTCGTTCCATGGTGTTGTTGAATCATATCAGCAATCACCTGAGGCAGTTTATGTTCCCGGCACAGATCCAGCCCGTCTTTCACATGAGAGGTAATGATCAGGGTACTGAGGGTGGGTGCAATCTTATCATGGGGATTTTCCGGATCCGTTTGGTTCTCAACAAAAAAGTAAGGACGCTTAATTTTGCCGATATCGTGATAATAGGCGCCAACCCGGGCAACAACAGGGTCCGCTCCGATCACATCGGCTGCCGTTTCGGCCAGGTTTCCCACCAAAATACTATGGTGATAGGTTCCCGGCGCTTCTAATAACAGCCGCTGCAGGAGGGGATGATTGGGCTTGGCGATATCCAGCAATTTAATCGGAGTGGTAATATGAAAGGTATTTTCCAGATACGGCAGGAGACCGGTGGCAATTACCGCCGCAGCGATGCCGCTAAACACACCTTTTGCCGCTTCACGCAGGACCAGCGCCGAGTCAATTTGTTCGATGCAGCCGGTTGCAATAATGATCAAGCAATTGATTCCTGCGATCCAAAATCCGGCTCGGGCTAGACTATAGCCGTGAGCGGTAAACCGGGAAACACTGAATACGCCGGCCACGCTGCCCATAAGGGCAAAGGTAACCACCCGCAGATCTTGGTCGGCAATCACGCCAAAGAGCACCGATAAGGCCACGCTGATGATCAGACCTACCCGAGGATTCACCAAAAGAGCCGTCAACACGCCGCCGACAGCTATTGGCGCCGCAAAGTCGCTATAGTAGTGAGCGACTTTCACCAGCAGCAAAGTAACCCAGGAAATCAATCCAATCAAAAGAAGCTTTGCCTCACTCTGATAGACCGGGTTGGCAAATTGGTAAAAATAAAAAACCAGCAAGGTAATGAGAACCAGAACCAGCACGGCCAGACCCGCGATCCGGCTTAGCTGGAGTTCTCCCTGGTGCAGACCCAGTTCTTCCATGATCTGAATCTGCTCCGCTGTTACAACGTCTCCCTTGCGGACCAGAACCTGCCCTTTCTTCACCGTCTCCCTTACCGGCTCTACACTGGCCAAAGCCGCTTTTTTCCGTTTATCGGTTTCCCGTTCATTGAAAATGAAATTTGGCTGCAGCAGATTTTGCGTCATACCGGCCACCACAGCTTCCTCTTTTGACGCCAATCCCAATTGCCCCACTTCCGCCGGAATCTGCTTGCGGATGATCTCTATCTCATTGTCGCGGATGCCTCGCTGCAGATATTGTCGCAAGAGGTTTTTTACGGCCGGTTCCGTTCCGTCCAAATCCCCGTGGCTCAGCTGCGCCAAGTCAGCAGCCAGCGTTCGCGGCAAAGGAACCGGAATTCTGGCGAGAATACTCTCGGTTTTTTGGGCTAATGTCAGACCGGCCTCGCCGGTTTGCTCCCGGACAACGCGATAGACTGCCGTCACGGTTTCTTCCTGTCTGGCGATAACGGATACATCCAAATCATATACAGCGGAAACTCCGGCCAACACTTCCGTCTCTAGCTTTTGGGTTTTGGCAGGATTCACATAGGACATGGTGCGAGAAGCAACAATATCCCGTTCGCTGACTTGTCCGATATCCACCGATACCTTCTCTGTAATCAAATCCGCAGATAAGACCATAACAAATAAGCAAAAAAAGACAGAGCCAGCCAGCCCGCGTCGTACAGCGGGAATTTGCAAAAGATTGGATACCGCAGGAATTTTTTCGAGATTTAGATTCATGCTCTTGTCATCTCCAAAATATCCCGAAAATATGGGTTATCCTTTAGTTTCCCGTTTATCGTATTCTTCATAAGCTTTGATGATTTTTCCAACCATTTCATGCCGTACTACATCACTTTCGTTAAGGTATATTGCATCAATCCCGTTAATGCCTGAAACCACACTAATGGCCGTCTTAAGACCGGACCTATTGCCATGAGGCAAATCAATCTGCGTAATATCGCCGGTAATAACCATCTTGGAACCGAATCCCATACGGGTTAAAAACATTTTCATCTGTTCCGGAGTGGTATTCTGAGCCTCATCCAGGATGATAAAAGAGTCATCCAAGGTTCTACCTCGCATATATGCCAGGGGAGCGACTTCAATAATATTTTTGCTCATATATTTTTGGAAGGTCTCACTGCCCAGGATATCATATAATGCATCATAAAGAGGCCGCAGATAAGGATCTACCTTTTCCTGCAGATCGCCGGGCAAAAATCCCAGCTTCTCGCCGGCCTCCACTGCCGGCCTGGTCAGGATAATCCTCTCCACTTCCTTATTTTTCAAGGAAAAAACTGCCATCGCCACGGCCAGATAAGTTTTCCCGGTTCCGGCAGGTCCTATCCCAAAGGTAATATAATTCTGGCGAATGGCTTCCAGATAGATTCCCTGTCCAATGGTCTTGGGACGAATTTGGCGCCCCTTGGCTGTGACCAAAACCAGGTCGGCAAGCATCTGATGCAAATGTTCTTCGCGTCCTTCCTTGATGGTCCGTATACTGTAACGCACATCATGGGATGTAACAGGGTTTCCTTTACGGTACAGATATAAAAGCTCGGTAAAAACCCGGTGCACTTTCTGAACATCATCAGCCGATCCGGTAATGGCAATTTCATCGCCCCGGGTTACCACCCGGCTGTCGAAATGCCGGTTGATGATCCCTAAGTGTTCGTCATTGCGCCCCAGGACCGCTATTGCTTCCTGATGATCGTTGAAAGAAATGCGTTTTTCCTCTTCCTGCAGCAAATAATGTCCTCCCGGTTGATTTTTTGCTTTGACTTCATCTAAGCCATCGCGTCATAATGGCGCTTTACTGGTGACTCCGATATCCTCCATTGCTTCCATAGTCACCTTCACCCGGATCAGATCGGTTTCCGGCGTTTGCAGCACGGTAACGGTACGGGTCAATATTTCGGCCGATTCCGGCAGAGTTTGATTAATGACCGCCAGAGCTTCGGCCTTGGCATGATCCTGTACTTGTTCCTGGGTATAGGTTATTACTGTGGCTGTAAGTTCATGATAGAGTTTTATAGTACATTCGACAGCTAAGGAGCTATTCCTCCACTGAGGCGCTTTTTTCCGGATGAACTCGGTTTCATAGAGAGCGAAAGGCTGATCCGCAATCTTATTGAAGATGATCTCTCTGTCCCCGCAATGTAGTATAACAGAAACCAGCCGTCTACCGGTCCGTTCCCGCTTCTCCTCCACGAATCCGGCCTCACTGTAACTTTCATACCAGGTGCGGGCTTTGATGATGCCTTTGGCGCGAACCGGCTGCTGCTCGGTCATGCCCCGAATCAGGACATCGCCTTTTCTGACGGTGTCTCCTTTTTTTACCATGGGTTCTCCAGTCAGCACAATGGCTTCGGTCACGATACCGTCCCTGAGGGCTACGATATCAGCGGGAGATTTGTCTTCCTCTTTAGCCGTCGTCTTTTCTACAATCTCGATCATTGCCCGGGTCCCCTGAAAGGTCAGTCCCACCCAGGCCACTTCCGGAATACTCGTCTCAATAGCATTTTCAACCGCTTTAACCTGAATATGATGTTTTACCGCGCCAATCCGTAAACCATTGGTAGTGAGAACGTTCTGCAGGGCCTCCCGGGATACGGTTTTCACGCCGGTTATATCAATAAACCAGATATAGGACGTGAGAATCTGCAAGACAGTCAGGAACAAGACAAAACCAACCACCATCATCTTGCGGCGTTTGATTCGTTTCATGAGAAAGGGCAAACCGCGATAACCCAGTACCCGGATACGGCACTGGCTCTTTTTTACCAAGGGCCGGATGCGGAAAAAATCAGGCAATAGCACATAGGCATATAATTTGTTCTCAGTTTCTATTATGCCCCATAAATAAATTTCCTGCGCCATGCATAAATTAATGAATCGTTCAGGCATCCTGCCGACAATTTCGATGCGAACCGAACCATTAGCATACATCCGCAATTTATGCAATAACACAGGCGCCCCTCCTAATCCCCATAGTGTAATTCCTTAATGCATCCCTCTATCAGCAATTGGTCATACTGGAGATTGCTTAACACCAGATCATTCCCTCGAATAATTAACCCTTCCTGGTGTAGTTGTATGCGGACCAGGGAAGGTGTATATTCCACAATTCCTTTATGATTCTCCACCAACAACTGCATGTTGCCCACCAGGGTGATCCGTGGCAGATCCAGCAGAATGTCCTGAGGAAATTCAAGAAGTCTGGCGATTTGCAGCAATCTTTTTTTATTATGGAATTGCATAACACTCCCCCTTATACACGAATATATGAATCTCCCCTTTAATTCATCACCTTTCCTTACATTATGCAAAAAGACCATCATATGCGATGGTCTTATCTCATCTATCTATTGCTTTTCTGCCATTATAGCCGCTATAGCGGCGCGTTTCCGGAAACGGCCGGCATGGCCTCCTGAGTCCACCTCTCCAGATAATCTTCCAGTTTATGCACCTTCACCGGAGCAGCGAACCGCATATAGTTTGTGGCTACGATCATTTCGCCGCAGTCCAGATTCTTTATCTCATTGCGCTGCTGCAAAATGTCTTTGCGGCACATAGCCTCCAGTTTATTGCGGTCGCCTTTGGCCGCCAGGCCCAGAATAAATAAGGTATTCAGCTGGGACAGCACTTTGTCGGCTAAGAGCCGGGGCTGCTGATCCACCACGCATAATCCCACGTTAAACTTCCTAGCCTCGCTGACTAATTGAGCAAAAGTGTTATTGCTGGTATACTCTTTTTTCCCTAAAAAGCGGTGAGCTTCCTCCAGCACGATCAATACCGGTTTGGCCTGGTCTTTTTCCTCCAATCCCATAGCGGCGCTGTGCTGAAGGATTTTGCGGGACAGAAGCGTCGATAAGGCTTGTTCTCCCACATTGGAGACATTTTTGAGTTCAACCAGAACCACTTTCCCCTGCCGCAGGTCTGCCAGAATAGAACCGACCGAGGACGGCCCCTCCGGCTCCATTTTAAACTCCTGCTGCAGATTCCAACAAACACTTTTAATCTTGCTCAAGGTTCGGGACTGAAATTTTTGCCCGGTGCATCCGGCCAGTTCGTCGGCAATATCCGCCACATCATACTGCAGCACATTGGATACCCACTGATCCTGCCAGACCGAGGATAATTTATACAATGCATCCATCTGGGGCTCCGTAAAAGAAGCGCAGGCAGTAATATCCTCCGGCTCAATGTCGGCAAAACCGACTCCCAGCTTCATTTCATGAGGGGAGTAAGGATTGACGTTATATACCGACAGGCGTTCCTGGGCCATGGGATGCTTGATTAAATCCTGAAAATATTCGTTATGCACATCAAAAATCAATAAACCGTAAGCGCCATTGCCTAACAGTGAACTGGCCAGTACTTTTACCAAGTTACTTTTTCCCGATCCGGTAGTGCCGAAAATCCCCATGTGTTCCGGAATGGATTTGGCCCCGTAAATACCCACCGGCAGGGAAATCACCCCGCGGCCGCTCTTCAATAAGCCAAATTCCAGATCTCCCTTTAATTCCGAAAGCAAAGCCGAGTCATCGCTGTCCAGCCCCCTTACTTCACAGAAGAAGTCAGGGCAGGTTTTGGGATTAAACAGGGAACCTGCGGCATCAGAATAGCACAATTGTTCCGCCATAGCGATTTTAACGGTATGATTGCCTCCCAGATAAAAGGCAAGCTCTTCCTGATCAGCCTGCCCGTTTTCATCCAGCTTGCTCATCAGATAATTGACCCCGTTAATGCCGGACCAGCGGGACTTAACCTTAAAATCATGAGCCCGAATATAGAACCTGTCGCCGTTTTTCCCTTCTACCACCAGTATATCGCCAAAATCAACCTCTTGATCAGGAGCAACGACAAATTCTACATAAGTACCTTTAGCGTAAGTCAGACGCCCTTTGTACCCGGTCATGCGCTCGCCCCCTTTTATTTTGCGGTCGGATGCAAATTACAGGCAATTATTTTTAGTGTGTGCAAAAAGATAAAAAAAATAACGGGGAAACCCCGTTATAGAAATGGCAGAAAAATTTCAAACGCGTGAACAGGCCCGCTCCGCAGTATTTGAATATGTGGAAATCTTTTATAACCGCCAGCGGATTCATGCCACCAACGGCTACCGAATTCCTGAAGGTACCTCATTACTTTTTACGGCTTTCATCTCACTATATCCAAAAATCATAATCACTAGCCTAAGCCTCTCTTACCGCTTCCGCCAATCACCCCGTGCCCGAAACGGCTTTATCGCCCGGGGCGCGGCAAGGATTTCAGCGTACATGACCGCATTGATCAAGGTTGCCCGGTCCATCTTTCCTGACCGAGCCGCATCCGACACTGCAGCGTCCTGTGGGTTGAATACAGGAACTTCAGGGGCGGCGGGCAGCGGCGAAGCCATGGGAATTGTGTGAGGTTCCGTGGATGTTCTGCTGTGTATTTTGACAGCATACCTCTCCCTAACTATTTCAGGGCTTCTGTCTGGCCGATCAGGCGCCTGAGGTCGGGGGTGAGGCTGGGGAGTTTTTTTCTTTTTGCCCAACCGTAAGAGTTCCGGCAGGATGTATAAGACAAACAACAGTAACAGTAGAAAATTTAAGTCCATAGAATCACCGCATTATGGCTTGGGCGGCGTGATTGTACTAGTCGCTGGCCCTTCCTTGGCAAGTGTTTCCCGCATTTTTGTATCGGCCAGTATGTTATTCATGTTGTAGTAATCCAATACTCCCATGCGGCCTTCCTGCAGCGCCATGGCCAATGCGTGAGGGATCTCAGCTTCCGCTTCCACCACTTTCGCCTGCATTTCCTGAGTGTATGCCTGCATTTCCTGCTCACGGGCAACCGCCATAGCCCGGCGTTCCTCGGCTTTTGCCTGGGCAATCCGTTTGTCGGCCTCAGCCTGGTCAGTGGTCAATTCTGCACCGATATTGCGTCCTACGTCCACGTCGGCAATATCAATGGACAGGATTTCAAATGCCGTGCCGGCATCTAAGCCTTTGCCAAGGACTGTACGGGAAATGTCGTCAGGATTTTCCAAAACGTGCTTATGATCTTCCGCCGAACCGACGCTGGTGACGATACCCTCGCCTACCCGGGCGATAATCGTCGCTTCACCGGCACCGCCCACCAGGCGATCGATATTGGCCCGTACCGTTACCCGGGCCTTCACTTTTAGTTCAATGCCGTTTTTGGCAACAGCGGATACTACCGGTGTTTCAATGACTTTGGGATTTAC
The DNA here is from genome assembly GCF_000219125.1 of Acetonema longum DSM 6540. Taxonomy (NCBI): domain Bacteria; kingdom Bacillati; phylum Bacillota; class Negativicutes; family Acetonemataceae; genus Acetonema; species Acetonema longum. The sequence goes on along the minus strand of NZ_AFGF01000121.1, from coordinate 33,275 downwards.
GCTCATTTGCACGGCCTCTAAAACATTACGGCCGGCCAGGTCAATGGCGGCGGAACGCTCAAAGGGAAGCGGTATCTGTGCGCGGTGAGCCGCGATCAAGGCATCTACCACCCTGTCCACGTTGCCGCCGGCCAGATAATGAGCCTCCAGCTGATTGACATTGACCTGCAGGCCGGCTTTATTAGCCTTAATCAAAGGCAGAACGATTTGAGAAGGCGGTACCCGGCGCAGCCGCATACCAACCAGATCAAAAATCCCTACGTGCACCCCGGCGGCAATAGCCGAAATCCACAGTCCGATGGGAACAAAATGCAAAAAGAGCGAAACACCGATGAAAAATAAGAATAGAATCACCACACTGCCGATTAAGCCACTTAACATTAATTCTGCTCCTCCTCATTAATAGTATTAGTATGGGGCAAAGGTTTAACCACGATTCGGTTTGCTGAAACATCCACCACCTTTACTATAGAACCGGGGTTAATAAATTGCCCCCCGGATATGACATCCAGCTGTACACCGTCAATTTCAACGGTGCCGGCCGGGCGCAATAATGTCAAAGCCTTGCCGGTGCGTCCGAGGTAAATGCTGTAATCAATGCCGCTCACATAGCCTGATTGAGTATCTTCTGACTCTTTCAGCACCATTTTGGCCCAGAGCCGGCTCGAGGGCAGAAATCGCAGGATCAGCAAAAATAAAAGCAAAGAGATGATAATGCTGACAGCCAGAATATTCAAGGCGCCGAGCCCTCCACCCAGAGTTAGGAACAAACTGACCAAAATGCAGCCAACGCCGGTTATACCGAACAGTCCCAGGCCGGGCGTATACAATTCAAACAGCACAAAGACAATGCCGAGTAAAAACAGTAAGATTTCCAGCCAGCCAGCCAGGCCAGTGATCCATTGACTGCCAAAGAACAGACCTGCCGCGACCAGGCCGACAATCGCCGCAACCCCCATTCCGGCTGTTTTTATTTCCGTCATGACGGCTAAAAAGAGAACAGACAGCAGCAAGGATTTAACTGTAGGGTTGGACAGTAACCCGGCCGCCCTCTCCTGCCAGCCCAGGACATGCTCTATGACCGGAACATCGCCTAATGAATAGTGAGCCAGGACAGTGGCTCTTTCGCTGGCGATCAGATCAGCGTAACCCACTTCTTTGGCCTGATAGTCGGTTAATGCCAATATCTTGCCGGGTTCTACATAGCCGGGATAACCCAGGGATTTGTCAACCATGGCTTCAGCAACTTGGGCATTGCGACCGGTTTTAGAGGCGGTGGCCGCAAATTCCGCCTTGAGGGCAGCAACCGTTTTTTCGGTGGTCGGAATCGGTTCTGCCGCGCCAATACTTCCTCCCGGCGCGATGGCGATATGTTTGTGGGAGAGAGAGATCAGCGCACCAGCCGACCATGCCCGGTTTTTGATATAAACAATCGTCTCAAGGGGTGAATCGATCACTACATCGCGAATCTGAACCGCCGCATCTACTGCCCCGCCAAATGTGTCAATCTCCATCAGCACAGCCTGGGCATTTCGGTCTTTGGCCTCATGGTAGGCGCGTTGCACGAGGGCTGCCTGCCCGGCATCAATTTCTCCCTTGATCTGAATGACGATGACCGGCCGCTGCTCCGCATAACCGGGATATGGCAGAAACAATAGGGCTAACCATAGAGAGACAAGAGAAAAGAATCGCAGAAATCGTTTTATTCTCAACGGTTGACACTCCTTGTTATCAACTTACAAGATTGCAATATATCCTATTTCGCCGCAAAATATACCATTCCCTTTCCCTGTTGAAGAAAAAGAGTACCTACAGCTTAAAAATCATGTAATGAATTATTTTGTCTTGACTTGTCGAAATACGTATGATAAACTGTTAATGAGGTTAAGTGAAGTTTGTCATTTCTAATATCCAGCTAATGTACTATCAATAATAGTTCTGTTCACACACTTTCTTGATTGCACTTGACAACCTTTCATACAGACTAAACAAAGCAATTTATGCGGCACGCCCATAGTATAACATCTTTAGCAATTATTACTCATGTATAATCTATGCTTCTACTTAACTGTTATAAGACAAGCTTCGGCTTGTCTTATATTTTTTTATTTTCCGCTAAATCAAATGATAACAAAATCCGGCGCCTATGCGGCGCCGGACCCGGAGTTTAACCTAACAATTCTTTTACTATGGAGTTGACCAGTTTGCCATCCGCACGGCCCTTGATTTTAGACATGAGCACGGCCATGACCTTGCCCATCTCTTTAGCGCCCTTAGCCTGGGTTTCCTGGATCGCGGCCGTAACCGCCTGACGCACTTCCGACTCAGTCATTTGCTGGGGGAGATATTGCATCAGGACCTGAACTTCCTGTTCCAGGTTTTCCACTAAATCAGGCCGGTTCCCTTTCCGAAACTCTTCCATGGCGTCCCGGCGCATTTTGACTTCTTTGGCCAGGACTTCAATGACTTCCTCATCGGAAAGCTCTTTTTTGCGGTCAATCTCAACATTTTTTATACTGGCTCTTGTCATGCGGATGACTGATAAGCGGAGTTTCCCCGCCTCTTTATCCTTCATGGCCTGCTTCATATCTTCGATTAACTGCTCTTTTATCGACATAGATACCTCCGAACCCTGAATCAGTATTATGAGGTAGGACAGCCCCTCAGTCCGGCGCCGGGATATGCGAAGGGATAAAGTTACCGTGTGTATGAACTATAGGAGATGCAATTATGCTTTGAACTTACGTTTACGAGCTGCTTCGGATTTCTTTTTGCGCTTTACACTGGGTTTTTCGTAATGCTCGCGCTTCCGAACCTCAGAAAGGACGCCAGCCTTCTGGCAGGTCCGTTTAAACCTGCGGAGCGCACTGTCTAATGACTCATTTTTTCCCACTTTGACTTCTGACATCTGATATCCCTCCCTCCACACAGACCTAGGGGAGCATATTTGTAACAATATACTCAAAAAATTATACACGATAGTGCCAATCATTGTCAACCGGAATCGCTCAGCCTGGCGGCCATTGCATAAATCTTCCACCCAGAATATGATAGTGTAAATGATGAACCGTCTGTCCGCCGTTATCTTTCGTATTAATGACCACGCGAAATCCATCCTGGGCAATTCCCAATTGTTCAGCGATCAGCGGGAGCTTTAGCATGATATGTCCAACAAGGGATTCATCCCCCGACGATAATTCCGTAAGATCGGCCACATGCCTTTTGAGTATTACCAGCACATGAACCGGCGCGGCGGGATTAATATCGTGAAAAGCCAGAATCTGTTCGTCCTGATAAACAATCTTAGCTGGTATCTTTTGGGCTGCGATTTTACAAAATAAACAGTCCTGCACCAGAGCACCTCCCTCCGTTCCGGGATATGCACGACCATGTATTATCTACATTCTGTTTCAAATGAAATTTTCCTGCCAAAATATTGTGAAAAAGATAGAGCCCGACTATACAGATCACGCTATAGGCTATAATTGACCCCATATCCCGTCCTGGAACGTTCTTGTCAGGCAAACTTTATCTACTCTGCCAGGCATAGAAGAATGACCGTCAGCATAAACCCGAATATAGTTGCCGGTCAGGCCCTCTAGTATACCATCCGTACAACCTTCCCACAGAACCTTCTCATGCTGTCCGATAAAAGTCTGGCGAAATTCAATGGCTATCTGCTCGGATGCCTCTTGCAACGCCAAAAAGCGGCATTTTTTTTCCGCTTCCGAAACCTGACCGGTAAAGTTCGCAGCCGGAGTACCCTTGCGGCGGGAATAGGGGAAAATATGGACTTTGGCGAAAGGCATTTGAGTAATAAAAGCCAGGGTCTCCCGAAAGAGTTCCTCAGTCTCACCGGGAAAGCCGATAATGACATCAGTGGAAATAGCGATATCCGGAACCTGCCGCTGAATCTGTCTGATCAGTTGAGCATATTGTTCACAGGTATAATGACGGTTCATGCGCCGTAAAATCTCATCACTGCCGGATTGAAGAGGCAGGTGCAAATGACGGCATAACCGCTCATCCTGCAGCATCAGATCAATCAGGGGCTGGTCAGCTTCAAGGGACTCCAGGGACCCCAGCCGTAAACGCGCCAATCCCTCCACGCCTAAAATCGACCGCACCACATCAGTCAAAGAAACATTCTCTTCCAGGCCTTTTCCGTAAGCTCCCAGATGGATGCCGGTTAAAACGATTTCCTGAAATCCGGCTGCCACCAGTTTACGGCACTCTGCCAAAATACTTTCCAAAGAGCGGGAGCGAAGGGGCCCCCTGGTATAGGGAATAATGCAATAGGTGCAGTAATTTCGGCACCCTTCCTGTATCTTAAGAAAAGCCCGCGTACGGTTTTGTTTAATATGGAGGGGAATATCCTCAAAATGGTCCGCTTCCATGATGCTTCTTACCGCATTGATCGGCAGGCTGGTTTTCACATGTTCTTCCACGATATCTACTATCTTCTGCCGGTCCTGGGTGCCCACCACCACGTCCACGCCGGGGATGCCGGCAATGGTTCCCGGTTCAATCTGAGCGTAACAGCCGGTTACCACGACTGCGGCAGCAGGATTCTGTTTACTGGCCCGCCGGATCAATTGGCGGGATTTTTTCTCGCCGATATGGGTCACGGAACAGGTATTGATGACATAGACATCCGCATAGTCCTGAAAAGCAACTAGTTCATACCCCCGGCTGACAAAGAGTCCTTCCAACGTTTCAGTTTCAAATTGGTTGACTTTGCAACCCAAGGTAGCAAAAGCGACGGTCGGCACTATTACCCTCCCAAATCTCCGCACTCATACATCACTGCGGTTATACCAGCTAAGGCAGCCGTTTCCGTACGCAGGGTCCGTGGCCCCAGAGTGGTTACATTCACATTGTGCTGGCGGCATAAATTCAGTTCATCGGCGCTAAAGCCGCCCTCCGGTCCCACCAGCAGTAAAAAGGAGTTTCGTTTCTGATCTGATAACACCTGCTTAAGGCCCAATACCCGTTCCTGTTCATAAAACATAATCTTTAGGGTATTCCGGTCTGCCTGCGCCAATATATCCGCTAAAGTCTGCACTGGTTCAACCGCAGGAATACGATTCCGTTTGCATTGTTTAGCCGCTTCGGCGGCGATTTTCTGCCATCGGCTGACTCTGCCGGCTTCCTTGTCCTTATTGTACTGCACTACACTATGCTGTCCGGTCCAGGGGATGATTTTGCCAACCCCCAGCTCGACAGTCTTTTGTATGATGAAGTCCATTTTATCCCCCTTAGGCAGACCTTGGGCCAATATGACTTCCACGGATGGTTCATGAGACCCTGCCAGTCTTGCCCGGAGCTGAACCTCCACTTCCTTGGGGTCGGCAGAAGCAATGGATCCTAACGCCGCTTCTCCGTCCCGGCCAACTATTTCGATGGTATCGCCGGGACTCAGGCGCAGCACTCGTGTGATATGGTGTGCATCTTCCCCATAAATATACACGGTGTCAGCCAGCAAGCTCTCCAGAAAAAAACGGTGCATATCAGCCCTTCCTCTGACTGGCGACAATGGCCGCCCATCCACCTTCTTCGATCACTTTTTCCATTTGAAATCCTTGCTCCTGCATGGCCGCAGTCACATCCGCCAGCCTTTCGACAATAATGCCGCTGGCGACAAAGAAACCGCCGACAGTTAACTTTTCTCTCACCATGGGCAGCATGTGAATAATCACATCGGCAATGATATTGGCGACAATCAGGTCAGCCTTGCCGCTGACGCCGGACAGCAGGTCTCCAGCCAATACAGTGACACGGTCCGTCACATGGTTGGCCGCGACATTCTCGGCGGCAACCCGCACGGCCACGGTGTCAAGATCGACTGCCTGAACCATTTTTGCGCCTAATTTGGCGCAGACAATGGCCAATACGCCTGAACCTGTGCCTACATCGAACACAGTCATGCCGGCTTCCGGCTTGACCAATTCTTCCAGCGCCCGGATACACATGGAGGTAGTGGCATGGGTCCCGGTGCCAAAAGCCATTCCCGGGTCCAGTTCTACCACGATATCATCAGGCAGCGGCTCTAATTCCTCCCAGGACGGTTTGATGACGACTTTTTCCCCTACTTTGACCGGATGAAAATAATTCTTCCAGGAAAGAGCCCAGTCCTCATCCTGGACTTCCCGGCGTTGAATCGTGCCTTGCCCTTTGTCAATATCATGCAAAGCTAACTCATTCACACGGTGCTCAAAGAGGCGAAGTTTGTCGTCCAATAAGTCGTCATCCGGCAGATACGCCTTGACAACCACATTTTCCGTGTCCTCGCTTTCGGGGATATCGCAATACTCCCAGGTCCCCGAACGTCGGTAGGAGTTGATCAGTTCCGGGTCTTCGATCACAACTCCGCTGGCGCCAATGTCGTGAAAAATATTGGCTACTGCTTCAGTAGCCTCATGGGTTGTCTGGATGCTGATTTCAGCCCATTTCATGCACATGCCCCCCTGTAGACCCGGTTCTCGCTACATCGACCCAAAAGCATCCTTCATTTTTTTAAAGAATCCTTTTTCTTCAGGGTTGATATTCTCGCCGCCGGCCTTCCCCAATTCCATAAGAAGTTCACGCTGGCGATCATTTAATTTTTGAGGGGTTACCACTTTGACCTTTACCAGCTGATCACCCCGTCCATTGCCTCGCAGAAAGGGAATTCCTCGCCCTTTCATCCGGAGAATGGTTCCGGATTGTGTCCCTTCCGGAATGCGCATAGTTACTTTTCCGTCCAGAGTGGGAACATCCATTTCGTCGCCCAAAGCAGCCTGCACAAAGCTGATAGGAACTTCACAGATCACATCGGCGCCTTCCCGTGTAAACAGTTTGTGCGGCTTAATGAAAATATAAACATATAAGTCACCGGAAGGACCGCCACGCAGTCCGGACTCGCCTTCGCGAGGAACTCTCAGCCGGGAGCCGGTATCCACGCCCGCCGGGATTTTTACGGAGATTTTCCGGTTGCGGCGCACTTTCCCCTGGCCGCGGCATTCCTTGCAGGGACTCGATACGATTTTTCCTTCGCCGTGACAGCGATCGCAGGTTTTTACATTCACCATACGGCCAAAAATCGTGTTTTGAACGACCTGTGTCTGTCCGCTGCCATGACAGACAGGACATGTCTCCGGATGAGTACCGGGCGCCGCGCCGGTTCCCTGGCAGGACGGGCAATCCTCGGTCCTGGGGAGCTGAATTTCAATTTCTGCGCCAAAAGCGGCTTGCTCGAAGGTAATTTCCATATCAAATCGCAGGTCAGAGCCTTTTTCCGGACCTTGTCGCCGGCCGCCACCGCCAAAGGGGGATTGGCCGCCGAAAAACATATCAAAGATATCGCCAAAACCGCCGGCATTCCCGCCGAACCCATTAGCGCCGCCGCCCTGAGACGGGTCAAACGCAGCATGACCAAACTGGTCATACTGCGCGCGACGCTGCGGATCGGACAAGACTTCATAGGCTTCATTGACTTCTTTGAATTTTTCTTCTGCTTCCTTTTTATTGTCAGGATTCACATCAGGATGGTATTGCCGGGCAAGCTTGCGATACGCTTTTTTCAATTCGTCGTCAGAAGCCTGCTTGGATACGCCTAATACTTCGTAATAGTCTCGTTTACTCACAGTATGCACACACCGTCCCAAGCGAATTATTTCTTGTCGTCATCCACCACTTTATATTCGGCATCAACGACTTTTTCGCCTTTGGCCGAGTCTTGCCCTTCGGCGCCGGCGCTAAACCCCTGAGACCCGGCCGCGTCGGAACCAGCGTTTGCGCCTTCGGCATTTTTATACATTTCCGCAGCCAATTCATACAACGGTTTGGACAATTCTTCGGTTTCGGCTTTGATCTTTTCCAGGTCGCTGCCTTCCATGGCTTTCTTCAGCCGGTCAACAGCTGTCTGAATGCTTTCGATTTTTCCCTTATCAGCTTTGTCGCCCATTTCTTTGATTGTTTTTTCGGCCTGATATACCAGGGAGTCGGCGTTATTGCGGACCTCAACCTCTTCTTTGCGTTTCTTGTCCGTCGCCGCGTTGGCTTCGGCTTCCTTGACCATGCGTTCTACTTCATTTTTATCCAAACCGCCGGAAGAAGTGATCGTAATCTTTTGTTCTTTGCCGGTACCGAGGTCTTTGGCGGATACATGCACGATACCGTTGGCATCGATATCAAAAGTCACTTCGATCTTAGGCACGCCCCGGGGAGCGGGAGGAATGCCGCCCAATTCGAACCGCCCCAGAGTTTTATTGTCGCGGGCCATTTCCCGTTCGCCCTGCAGCACATGGATGTCTACCGAAGGCTGACTGTCAGAGGCAGTGGAGAAGATCTGGCTCTTGGCCGTAGGAATAGTGGTATTTCGGTCAATGATCTTGGTAAATACCCCGCCTAGCGTCTCGATGCCCAAAGACAGAGGCGTAACATCCAGGAGCAGTACGTCCTTCACTTCGCCCACCAGTACGCCCGCCTGAATGGCGGCGCCCACAGCGACGCATTCATCCGGGTTAACCCCTTTAAAAGGCTCTTTGCCCAAAAACTTTTTGATAGCTTCCTGGACGGCCGGAATTCGGGTAGAACCACCTACCAGAATGACCTTATTAATATCTTTGGGCTCCAGACCGGCATCACGCAGGGCCTGGCGGGCAGGTCCCATGGTAGCTTCCACCAGATCAGCCGTAAGTTCTTCGAACTTAGCCCGGGTCAAATTCACGTCCAGGTGTTTGGGTCCGGTTTGATCCGCGGTGATAAAGGGCAGATTGATGTTGGTGGTCAGCACGCCGGACAGTTCAATTTTCGCCTTTTCCGCCGCTTCCCGGAGTCTTTGCATGGCCATACGGTCTCCCGACAGGTCCATACCGGTTTCCTTCTTAAATTCGTCAACCAGCCAATTCATAACACGCTCGTCGAAATCGTCACCGCCCAAACGGTTATTGCCGCTGGTAGCCTTCACTTCAAACACGCCGTCGCCCAGTTCCAGGATGGAAACGTCAAAGGTCCCTCCGCCTAAGTCAAAGACCAAAATGGTATGGTCTTCGCCTTTATCCAGGCCGTAAGCCAAAGCCGCCGCCGTAGGCTCATTGATAATCCGCAGCACTTCCAGACCCGCAATGGCGCCGGCATCTTTGGTGGCCTGACGCTGGCTGTCGGAGAAATAGGCCGGTACGGTAATAACCGCCTGGGTTACTTTCTGTCCCAGATAGTTTTCCGCGTCGGTTTTCAGCTTTTGCAGGACCATCGCCGAGATTTCCTGGGGGGTATATTCTTTGTCATCTATCTTTACCTTATGGCTAGTACCCATATGCCGCTTAATGGAACTAATGGTCCGGTCCGGGTTGGATACAGCCTGACGTTTGGCCAATTGCCCCACCAAGCGTTCACCGGTTTTGGAAAATCCTACAACGGAAGGAGTCAGGCGGCTGCCTTCTGTATTAGCGATGACCACCGGCTCGCCACCCTCCATAAATGCCACCACCGAATTGGTAGTCCCTAAATCTATTCCTATTACTTTTGCCATAAATTGTTCCTCCTTAATGTGCCCTAGTGGCCGACTACTTTTACCATACTGGGTCGAATAATTTTTTCTTTTACCATATATCCTTTTTGCAGTTCCTGAATGATCATGCCATCAGGCTGAGCCTCATCTTCCACTCGCATCACCGCTTCATGCAGCTTGGGGTCAAATTGTGTTCCTACAGACTCAATCAGTTTTACTTCCAGCTTTTCCAGGACGGCTTGAAGCTGGCGGTAAATCATCTCTATCCCGGACCGGATGCCGGCGGCATCCTGGCTTTGCCCTGCCGCCAAAGCTCTGTCAAAATTATCGATGACGGGCAGCAACCGGAAAACCAGGTCTTCTGTAACCACTGCCGACAACTCTTCCTTTTCTTGACGCGTTCGGCGTCGGAAATTATCGAAGTCGGCCTGAAGCCGCATATATCGATCATTCCAATCTGCCAGCAGACGGTCTTTTTCCTCGATTACGGCTGTCAACTCCGCCGAGTCGGTAACACTACCGGTTTCAGGGGGACAAGTATCAGAGCCTGCCGCCTGTTGCACTGTCTCTTCTTTTTCTGTCAAAGTTCTTCACCTCGTTATACAAGTTAAGAAGTCAAAAGTCCGGCATGCCGGTTTCTTTCATCTCGCTGCCCGCGCCTTTGGCCGCGTTAGCGCCTTCTTCCCGCTTTTTAATAATGGTATCAATGCGCAGGATGGCCACGGCCACCTCACCGGCCGCTCTCACTGCATGGACCTTTACTAATGTGGGATCTACCACCCCTGTTTCCAGCATATCAATAATCTGCCCTGTATCGCAGTCCACTCCCAGACTGTCCTTGCCGGATCTGACCTGGGAGACAGTTACGTCTTCCACTTTTTCCAGGGGATTGTAGCCGGCATTTTCGACGATCTGCGATAAAGGCTGCTTCAAAGCGTTTACGACGCAATCCACGCCATAAGCCGCCATGCCTTTCACCTGTTCCCGGTGCTTTTCCACCTCATGGGCCACCATAATCTCTAAAGCGCCTCCCCCGGGAACATAACCAGCCTTTACGGCTGCCTGCACACTGGAAGCCGCGTCTTTGGCGATTCGTTCCCGCTCGCCGACGATTTCCTGAGTTGCCGCCCCTACCACAATCGTGGCCATGGGCTTGCCCTTGCCGCCCAGGATGCGGATCTGCTCCAGTTTTTCATCTTCAAACACCTGGGAGGCATAGCCCAGATATTTTTCCATATCCTCCGGATCTTTCTTGAGACCGGTTCGTTTTACCATGCGGGCGCCGGTATGGTCCGCCGCCCGGCGCAAATCTTTGGCTGCCACTCGTTGGACCACCAGAACCCCTGCATCAGTCAGGATTTCCTCGGCCGCGTCATGGACGCCCCGGTCCACCAAAACCGCTTTAATCCCCATATCCACTATTTTACGCATATTGGCTTTAAATTCTTCCTGTAATTCTATGTAACGTTTAAATCCAGACTCCGTACCTAAGGCTTCATCGCTCATTTCTTCCGGCTCCAGCGCGTCGTCAATCAACAAAACCTTAACGTCGGTCAGTTTCACCGGCATTTCTTTATTCATTCTTTCCTTATCAATGACGACTCCCAGAAAAACTTCATTTTCCGCCCCTTCTTCCGCGGTAATGGTTTCTGACAGACGGAAGGCAGGCTCGGCTAATTTCTCTCTGCCGACCAATCGAGCAGCTTCCACCACCAAATCGGCGATATCGGTATGTTCCCGCCCGGCAATCATTGCAATCTGTCGCAGCACCAGACTGTTCAAATCGTCCATGGGCCGGCTGCGCGTTCGAATTCTTTCCAGAGCGGCCGCTACGCCATGTTTTACCCCTTCGATCACACGGGCTACCGGAACGCCGCGCATCACTTGATTTACGCCTTCCGCCACCAAACTTCCGGCCAGGAGAGTGGTCGTGGTTGTGCCGTCTCCCACTTCGGATTGCTGTGCCTTGGCAGTATTAATCAACATCTTGGCTGCCGGATGGTTGACATCCATTTTGTCAAGGATGGTAACACCGTCATTTGTGATGATCACTTCGCCGAAACGGTCTACCAGCATGGTATCCAGACCCTTGGGGCCTATCGTTCCTTCAATGGCAGCAGTGGTTGCTCTCACCGCATTGGCATTGGTCAGCAATGCCGCTAGCCGCTCATCAACCTCCGCTCCACTGCCGGCTTGCTTTAAGTTCATACTGTCATCCCCATTCTATGAGCTCAGCTGCGCCTCGAATCCAAGAACCGTTCATAGTTGAAGTACGCTGATGAGTCTTTCTCAACGGTTCCCTGCTATATGCCATATTTTTTGAGCACCTCCCCCAAATGACTATGCATAAAGTCTAATACCGCCATAATTTTAGCGTATTCCATCCGGGTAGGTCCCAAAATAGCCACAGCCCCCACGACCTGCCCATCAATCCGGTAAGTGGCCTGAGCCATGCTGCAGTTCTGGATGCCGCTGTATTTATTTTCGCCGCCAATGGTAACGACGACACCATCACTGTCATGCATTTGAAAGATGTCAAACAGTACTTTTTCTTCCTCTAAAGTAGCCAGCAGATTCTGCACTTTATCTACGTCGCGGAACTCAGGCTGATTGAGTAATTGGGCTGCGCCTCCCATGTAGACCTTTTGGTTTTTTTCACTCACTATCTGGCGAATGACTTCCAAGGCACCGTCCACCACCGCCGGATCAGGCAAAATATGCTGCTGGATTTCCTGAAACAGTGATTTTTTAATCTGATCAAAAGAGACTCCGTATAAGCGATCGTTAAAAGCGGCAGCAATGCGCTGCAGGTCTTGCAGCGAGGTGCCTTCCGGAATTTCCATCAGCTTGTTTTCTATTAAGCCGGTATTGGTTACAATCAGGACAATTACTCGCTGCTCATCAAAGGGCAGAAACTGGAGATATTTGAACGTACACTGATCCACAGGCGGCGCCAGCACCAAAGACACGTTACGGGTCATCCGGGACAATATTTTGGCAGTCTCTTGGAATACCTCGTCAACCCGTCTGGCTTTTGCCTGATACCAATGATTAATCATCACAATATCATTTTCTGAGATGCGATGGGGGGACAGCAGGCAGTCTACGTAAAAACGGTAGCCCTTGGCGGAAGGAATGCGTCCCGCCGAGGTGTGGGGCTGTTCCAAATAGCCTAAAAGTTCTAAATCCGCCATCTCATTCCGGATGGTTGCGGGGCTGATGCCCAATTCATATTTCCGCGCAATAGTACGGGAGCCTATCGGTTCGGCAGTGGAAACATAATCTTCAATAATCGCCTGCAAAATCTTGCGTTTTCGTTCATCGAGCATATTACCCACTCCCGTGCGCTCATTGTTAGCACTCAACTCAAACGAGTGCTAACGCCTATTAAAAAAATACCATTTGTTTGGGTCGATGTCAAGGATATTTCCGCAAATTCAATGGGTGCCCATTCTAAAGGCTCTTTGCGCTATTCTTCCGGCAGAAAATCGGCAAAAATTTGATTGCTGTATTTCAGTCCGGCGGATGATAAAAAAGCACTTCGGTCTGTTAGAATCAATAATTGTTTATTGATTAGCTTCGGCAGTACATCCCGGTAATATTCTTGAAAATCCATGCCAAAACGATCGGAAAAATCAGAGAAGCAGAGGCCCTGTATTGTTCTCATCGCCAAAAAGGTATATTCGGCAATCGCTATCGGGTTGGGAATGATTTCTGTCTCCGCCACCGGCGATGCCCCTTGGCGAATTCGTTCAATGTACTCCGCCACATGATCGTTATTGGCCATTCTTTTATCTCCCAGAAAGGAATAAGCGGCAGCACCTATACCGATGTAAGGTTGATAATGCCAATACTTCAGATTATGCCGGCATTCGTAATCGCTCTGGGCGTAGTTGGAAATTTCATAGCGATTATAGCCCAGCTGAGGTAAGACTTCCGTAACATACTCATACATGTCGGTTTCCGCCTCTTCTGCCGGAAGATGCAGTAGCCCCCGGCTGAGCTGGTTCGCCAGGATAGTGGTCGGTTCGACTGTTAAGGAGTAGGCTGATATATGCCGGACACCCAGACTGCAGGCTATGGCAATGCTATCCTTCAGATCGCTCATCACCTGCCCGGGCAATCCAAGCATCAGGTCAATATTGATATTATCAAAGCCGGCTTGGTGCGCCCAAACAACTGCTTCCCGTCCTTCTTGAGCTGTATGAATTCTTCCCAGCATCTTGAGCAAACGGTCCTGAAAGGCCTGTACGCCAAAGCTGATTCGGTTGATGCCCAGGCTGCGCAGGAGTTTTAATTTTACTCGATCAACCGTACCCGGATTGGCTTCCATAGAAATTTCCGCATTGTTTGTTAAATGAAAATGGCCGGAGAGAGTCTCCATGATCTGCGTCACCAAAGAATCAGTCAATAACGTCGGCGTACCGCCGCCAATATAGACAGTGTCAATCCGTCGGTGCGTGAAAAGACCGCCCTGGTCGGCGATTTCCCGACACAAGGCGGCGACATAATCCGGAAATATTGCCTCACTATCTGTATATGAAACAAAGTCACAGTAATAGCACTTTTGACGGCAAAATGGGATATGAATATAGAGTCCCAGATTGTTTTGAGCCGCTTCCATTGAATTTAGAATTTCTGCATTCATAGATCAATCCATTTTCAGGATGGCCATAAAGGCCTCCTGGGGTAGTTCCACGCTGCCCACCTGTTTCATTCGCTTCTTGCCTTCCTTTTGTTTTTCCAGCAATTTGCGCTTACGCGTGATATCGCCGCCGTAACACTTGGCCAGCACATCCTTGCGCATGGCTCTTACCGTTTCACGGGCAATGACCTTATTGCCGATAGCTGCCTGAATAGGTATCTCAAACATTTGGCGGGGAATTATTTCTCTAAGTTTTTCGGCCAGCATGCGTCCCCGGAAGGCCGCTTTGTCGCGATGGACAATAACACTAAGAGCATCCACCGGCTCACCGTTCAGCAAGATGTCCAGTTTAACCAAGTCAGATTTAAAATCACCGATCAATTCATAATCCAGGGAGGCATATCCCCTGGTAGAGGATTTCAGCCGATCAAAATAATCGTAAATGATCTCGCTCAAAGGGATATGATAGGTAATCATCACACGGGTCGTATCCAGATATTTCATATCTTTAAATTCGCCCCGTTTTTCCTGGGACAGTTCCATGACCGCTCCCACGAAGTCATTGGGTACGATGACAACAGCCTTAACATAAGGCTCATCGATATGGTCAATTTCCTGAGGAGTGGGCATCCGGGCCGGATTGTCAATATCCAGCACCTCGCCGTCAGTTTTATACACTTTATAAATAACACTGGGAGCAGTGGTGATCAGGTCCAGATTATATTCCCGTTCCAAGCGTTCCTGGATCACGTCCATGTGCAATAATCCCAGGAAGCCGCAGCGAAAGCCAAAGCCTAACGCAATGGAGGTTTCCGGCTCATAGACCAGAGAAGCATCGTTCAGTTTCAGCTTGTCCAAGGCATCCCTAAGAGTATCATAGTCTGTGCTGTCAACCGGATACAAGCCGCAATACACCATGGGAGTAATTTTCCGGTATCCTGGCAGAGCCGCTTGTGTTGGATTGTCAGCATCAGTCACCGTATCCCCGACCCGGGTATCCTTGACATTTTTAATGCTGGCGGCCACAAAACCTACTTGACCCGCTTCCAATTCATCCACATTCATTAAATATGGACGGAAAATACCTACTTCAGTAACCTCGAATCGTTTGTCAGTGGCCATAAATTTGATGGTCATACCGGGTGCAACTCGTCCTTCAAAGACGCGCACATAAACAATGACTCCTTTATAGGCGTCAAAGTGAGAGTCAAAAATCAAGGCCTGCAGGGGGTTGTTGACTTTACCGCCGGGAGGCGGGATTTTTTTGACAATAGCTTCTAAAATTTCTTCAATGCCAATCCCAGTTTTAGCACTGGCAAGAACCGCATCCGAAGTATCCAAGCCGATGACTTCTTCAATTTCATTTTTTACCTTTTCCGGTTCGGCGCTGGGCAGATCGATTTTATTAATAACGGGAATGATTTCTAAATCATGATCCAACGCCAGATACACATTAGCCAGGGTTTGAGCCTCAATGCCCTGTGCTGCGTCAACGACCAGCAAGGCGCCTTCACAGGCCGCCAGACTGCGGGATACTTCATAGGTGAAGTCCACATGCCCCGGTGTATCAATTAAGTTCAACATATAAGTTTCGCCGTTTTTAGCGGTATATGTGAGCCTTACGGCCTGGGCCTTAATGGTAATGCCCCGTTCACGCTCCAGGTCCATTTGATCTAAGATCTGATCTTCCATTTCCCGGGCCGACAAAGTACCGGTATACTCCAGCAACCGATCCGCAAGCGTGGATTTCCCATGATCAATATGGGCAATAATACAGAAATTGCGAATATGCGACGTATCCAACAGCCACAGACCTCCGTTTTAGCATTCAATACACTAATGAATTATACCATTTGCTGGACAAGGTCTGCAAGCATTGCCGCAATAAAATTCAGAGGCTTTTAAGCCAGACGGCGAAATTGAAGATCGCCTGCTCTATCACTGGTTTCAATGGACAGGACCATTCCCAGATATATTCCGCACCGGCGCGCATCTGTTTTTCGCACCAGCGAATGCCGCGTTCCAAGCCAGGCAGCCAATCAGAACTATCCAATGTTACTTTTGTGGGTATGAATATCCGATAGCCGCCGGCATCTACAATCAAATAAGAGTCCTGCTGGGTTAATCTCGCCATCTGATAAGAAACATGCACATCATAGTAATTGCCCAGCAGCCAGGCCGCATACCTCCCCATCACATCCCGTTCCACACGGCAGACTCTGACCGATTCCTGCCAATGGGTCAGGTTATTGATCTGCATTTCCGTCACAATCAGTCCCAGAATGACCACACAGAAAAAAATCGCTATCCCCCGGCCAAACATATTTAAATCCCGCATGTCCAAACGAACAAACAATAAAAGTCACTCCAATCGTTCTAGGAGTTTGTCCTATCCACAGCCTCGAAACAGGAATCGTTCAAAAAGGTTCAGATGTCAGGTAAGAGAAACGATGCTTGCGTTTCCGTACAGTGAGAATTCATATGACTTTTTACTTATGAAAGATCATCTACTATTACCACTCTCTGAAAAGTCATGAATTCTGATGCGCCTTTTAATGATTCCCTACCGAACGCCGTAATTTTTATTTTCCGCCAGTATATCTGCCAGCACATCCCCTAGCATTGCCATACTGCGCTGGGCTTCCTCCAGGGAAGTTTCGTGGCTCCCGACCTCAAGCAGTAATGCCCTGGGATGAAGATGCTGATTATATCGCCATTCCTGTACCTGGATTCCCCTGGACAATCCGGGAAAGTGCTTGTTCATTTTGTCATTTATGATTTTAGCAAAAGCATGATTTTCTTGCCAATGGGGTTGGACTAGATCTTCTTGTCCACGGGCAACAATGATGCCGATCCGGGCCACATATACCCCATCGATCTGGGCGACGGAATTTTCCCGTTTTTCTGCATCCCGGTGAATGTCAAATACCATTTGGATGCTGGGATTATCCGCCAGCATTTTCTTCAGGGTGTTTTCCGACGGAGTATAGGCTCTCATGAAGCTAGGGTAGTCATGCGCCTTTTTGCTTTGAATCGCCTGTATGCCGTGTGTAGCCAGACGATCAGCCAGAGTCTCGCCTACCGTTACGATGTCGCCCTGCTCCCCGGCTTTAGCGTGAGTGACTCCGGAGGTAGGAATAAATGACTCGGAAGTATGAGTGTGATAGATGGCAACCAGCGGCTTTCCCACCGGACTTGGCCGCTGAGGCTTAAAGTGCACAATGCTGGAACGAGGTATCCTTCCCTTGGAATCGCCGCTATCTTTCAATATATTAAGCAGCGGCAATTCCGCCCGAAACAGAGACCGTATGTCCGATACATCAATACGGGTCAGAAATAAAATACTGCGTCGAAGGGCCTGTTGCCAGGAAAATTGCTCGGTAATTTCCACAGAATGCTTATTGTTTTCCACAGTAGCCGCCAATCCCGGTATGCCGGCAAAAAGCGCCTCCCTCCACTGGGGAATCAGGTCCGTTTGGGGTTTCATCGCCTCCAGGCCAGCCACTGGCACGGCCTTCTGCCGGACAACAGTTTGCAGTCCGAAAAACAGCCCCAAAAGGGTTAAGCACACAAGGCTGAAATACAACAATCTGCGCACAAGCCGGTAAGGCGCTTTTCTGAACTGCCATCTCCTAATTGCCATTACTGCCTCCTGCCAGCCATCCGGAGGGATGACCTCCTTTTTGGTTACACATACAATGTATATGCCAGGCAGTATGAGGGTATGACCACCAAGGAAGGGCTGTTAAAAAAGCTTGGTTGTGAGATTGCCGGAAGGGTTACCCCGGGTATCCGAGAATGATCTGTGGCTTGTTATTTTTATCCAGCCACCGCAGCAGTTTCATCATGTCAGCTTCCGCCATCGCCACGCATCCTGCTGTGGGGGACGAAGGATCCCGCCACAAGTGAATAAAAATGGCGCTGCCTTTGCCGGCAATTACAGGGCGCGTATTATATTCGATAACGATACCATATCGATAGAGATGATCCTCCCGCAGCATTTTTTCAAAGGATTGGGCGGCAGGCGCGCCGCTTACCCAGGTATTGTACTGGGGAGAGACGCTGTCATCCACCCAGTAGTCCTGCGCGGTGCTCTGCCGGTAATCCAGTCCGGTATCAGCGGCGGCAGAGTAGCCGAAGGCAATACCTAACGGGAAAATGCCGATCGGAGTTTTCCCGTCTCCTTCTATCTTTTGTTCTAAGGGCGTGAATCCGTTGCGGCCAATTGTCACCGGGACCGAAGCGCCGGAAAATGCCAGAACCCAGTCAGCATCTTTTTTTTCGTAGGCGGCTAAAACAGCGCGATAGTCGGCCGGGTCTTGATTATAAACTACAAGCACCTGTCTGGAATCCGTATCTTTCATTAGCACCATGCCGCACCTCACAATAAACATTTTTTGTTCCTATTCTGTGCGGCGACGGCCTTTCCTGCTCTAGGAGACCGTTGAAAAAAGGCTCATCTGCGTCACTTCAGCCTCCTGCGGGCGCACGCCGTACCCTGCGAACGTACTGTCTGCGCGCGCGTCCTCGTCGCGCCTAGCATCTGAACCTTTTTGAACGGTCTCAGATTCGAGACTGCAGATGAGTTTTGCAACAGCCTCCTAGTGCAGGTACATATGGATATTCTCATAGTCTATGTTAGGATGCAGCGCTTGATTGATTCCTCCGGCGACTACATCGGCGACATCATCGATCATCCGGTCTACTTCTTTCGGAGTGACCATCAGATCACCTAGCGTCTCGGGCAGTACCTGATTGATAATTGTTCTCCTATCCACATCAGAAATATTCTGCAAGGACTTAAAATATTTTGAGAACGGAGAGTATTTCTGCAGAGTGTCAAGGGTATCCATAGCAATCGTGGAAGCATGGACCACGGTGGGAACACCCACAGCAATAACCGGTACGCCAAGAGATTTTTGGGTGAGGCCGAACCGTTTGCTGCCAATACCGGAACCGGGATGAATGCCGGTGTTAGCGATCTGTACCGTAGTTACCACCCGATGGGTGGATGCTGCGGCTAAAGCATCAATAGCAATGACCAGACTCGGCTGAACCTGCGATACAATGCCATGAACGATTTCGGCAGTCTCCATGCCTGTTATGCCAAGTACACCGGGAGAAATGGCGCATACCGCCCGGACTCCGTCTTGTAATTCAGGCGAAATCATACTTTTCAAATGACGGGTAACAACTACCTTTTTTACAGCCCGGGGTCCTAAAGCATCCGGCGTTACATTCCAGTTGCCCAGACCAACTACCAGAATGGTGGAATGTCGCGGTAGATCAATGATCTGTCCGAACTCCTGCGCGACAGCATGCATCATCTTTTCTTCCAGCAGCGCATTTTTGTATCGCATCCCCGGTGATTCAATCGTGACATATTTGCCCCGTTCCTTGCCCATCATTCGCTCGGCTTCCGGCGTGGAAATCTCCACCCGCGTAATGGTCAATTCCTCATCTTTCAGAGTTTCGACCCGCACACCGGGGACATCTTCCTTAACCCGCCGTGTCAGCATTTCCCGTGCCTCTACTGCCAAGTCGGTTCGCGGCGTCATATCATACTGCTCCATATTGTCACTTCACTCCCATTATTAAAGCTACTACTCATTCTAACCTTCCAGAAGATTTCCTATGCAAATGCAAACAGGAAAAATAAAAGAAGTTCCCGATGGAGAACTTCTTTATTCGTTCTATTCATATTGCTTGGCAGACGTAAGCACATCAATAAATGAGTAGCCGCCCGGGAGGGGCAAGGCCAAATCGGTCACCATGACTCCATTCAGGGTTTTACGTTCGGCGGAACCGCGGCTGCCTGTGGCGGAGAAATTGCCGGAACCCGAAACATCATGAATAATATAATGCCGGCCGTTATATTCCCCTAGATACAGCATAACATGCCCTTCCTTGAACAATACCGCGCCAGCAGCCATTTTCCCCAACGCAGCGTAACGAGCCGTTGCCGGCTGCCCGGATCCGAACACCAGGGTGCGTCCTGGTGCCGTTTCCTGCTCATCGGCATTGCGCGGCAACATGATCCCAAAGCTGCGGAAAATGTCTGTCACAAAGGCGGAACAATCTCGTGCGCCAAACATGCCCCCCCAGCCATACCGTTCCCCCTGCATTTTAAAGGCCTGCCTGATAATATTGGCCCTGGTATAAGGCAAATACCCTTCTGAAACATCACTGTAGATAGGAATCAGCGCCAGGTGAAACTGAAGTTCACGGTTTGCTCCCTGAACCGGAATCCGTACCACATAATTGCCGGCAGGCGATTGATGATCAACCAGCTCTGGAATTTGCGACGCATCAGCCAGCGCCAGTCTCGTTCCCATACCCAATTCCAGTCTGGATACAGCCGGAGAATAAGGGTTGTACCCCAGTTGCATTTTATTACCGGTTATTACTAGAAATTGTTTGGACCGAATATAGGCAGCCCATTTTTGTTTATCCTTTGTCACAGCCAGATCGTTCGCTTTCACCCAGCCCCGATAATTACCCGTCTGCACGAAATACCAACGGTCATCGCTGCTTCCATGCAATATCAGAAGCGGTTCTGCCGCCAGGACAGCCGTCTCCTGAAACCGGTCGAACTCCGTGTCCTTGGGCGTCTTGGTCACAATCTCGGCGGTGGGAAATGCCCGCAGATCTGTCCTGCGAACAGCAAAAGCATAGTGCACAGGATTTGTCGCCGCAATTTGGCCAGCATTCATGATTCGGTTAAGTTCCGCATAAAAACTGCTCTGAATCAATTGCCCCCGCAGATATCTGTTCTCATGGGGAAAAGGCCTTTCATTTAACAGCGCCTGTAACTCGCTATGGGACAAAACAGCGGGATAGTCCAATACATTATATACTGTCCTGGGTAAGTCCCTGATAACCGACTGATTATAGGCTGCAATTTGCTGATTGCTCAATATCACTTTATCAGGCTGAGCCAGCTTAACAATCCAAAAGTAGGCCGTCTGCATCGCCGCATGAACGGTGGGAAACGGACTTTGCGGCAAAGCAGCGGCTGTCGGCAAAAATGCCGTAATGCACAGACTGGCCAGCGTAAATAAAATCAGTACCCGTCGCATTGTTTAAACGACCCGCCTCGCTCCCAGGTAACGGGGTTTCCAGTAGGACTCATCCAAGCGGCTGATCATAACGCCTTTACTGGAAGAGGCATGAATAAACTGGTCCTTGCCGATATAAATCCCGTTATGGGAAGCTCCCGGTGCATATGTAGTAAAAAACACCAGATCTCCCGGGATTAACTGCTGGCGCCGTATGGCTTTGCCGGTCCTATACTGTACATCTGCCGTCCGCGGCAATTGTGCGCCGTGTTTGGCAAAGACAAATTGAACATATCCTGAACAATCAAACCCTCGCGGGGTTACCCCGCCAAATTTATAGGGCACGCCAATATATTGTTTGGCGGTTTGAATCAAGCCGCCGGTTTTCTTAGAAACCGCCTGTTTAGGCGGCGCTTCTCTGGCAGACGCAAGTCCAGGTCCCTTCTTTGGGATAGCCTCAGCAGCGGATTTTCCCAAGACTTTTGCTTTCCTGTCAGGAACTCTCTTTCTGGCCGCGAATAAGGCTTTATGGGTTCTGGAATCAACCATCCCGGTTATTTTTAACCGGTGAGCTTTTTGAAAACCTTCCACTGCCTCAGTGGTTTTAGCGGAAAAAACTCCGTCCGGCTTGCCGTGGAAATATCCTATCTCCTGCAATTTTTTCTGAATGTTAAGTACTTCCACACCTTTATCGCCCTGCTTATAGGTGTATTCCGCTGCCTGAGCAAAGGAACAGCTCGTGATTACCAGAAAAATAACCGCAATGCGTAGGAATCCCAGCATAAAATCCACCCTTCCCGATGAATCAGCTTCACCGACAATTTTTATCATTATTATAGTTTTTATTCCTCTCGGATTCGTTTTTTCCTGCCGTCAGTGCAGCGTAATTGTTCCCATTTTCTACAGCTTCAAGGATAGAATTTCAAAGAGCGGGTACTTGCTTTTTTCTTGGCGCCATGCTAGAATATTTTAGGTAAATGATTGTATTAGGAGGTGAAGCATTTGCCAAACATTAAATCATCGGAACGCAGCGTAATTACCGATGCTCTTCGTCGTTCCCGCAACACTTCCACCAAATCGGAAGTACGTACAGTAGTCCGCAAAACCGCAGAATCTGTACAGGGCGGCAACAAAGCTACGGCTGAGAACCTTCTTGTGGCTGCTTACAAAACCATTGACAAAGCTGTAGCCAAGGGCGTTATCCATAAAAATGCCGCAGCGCGCAAAAAATCCCGTTTAGCCAAAAAAATTAACGCACTGTAAAAACAAGGCTTCCTTCCTAACCAATAGGATTGAAGCCTTGTTTTTTCATCTACCCGCACATATTGATAAACAGCGTTTCTACCGCCGCTATGCCGGCGGTTCCGTTTTTTAGGCCCCTGTCGATTTCTGCCAAGTCGACTAAAGCCTGGCGCAAAGTGGTCCTGGAAAACCCTTTGGCCTGGTTAATTATTTTTTCGGCGATAAAGGGCGGTACACCCAGTTTCTCCCCGATGTCCCGGCTATACCCTCCCACCGCCTGCAGGTCTTTGGCATATAATAGATGGCGGAGCTGGCGAGCCAGCAGGGCGACAATACGCAACAGATTTTCCCCCGCATTCACCTGCACGGCCAAAAGCTGCAGGGCTTCCTTCACCCGTTTTTGACTTAAGGCTTCAATCATGCTGAAAATAGACACTTCCGGACTAGCGGATAAGACCGACTGGAGATGGCGCGGAGTAATCTTGGCTTCTTGTCCGGCATATAACAAGAGCTTATCAATCTCATTGTCGAGAAACCCCAAAGATATTTGCGGCATCAGAGATAAGGCGGTCATCATCTCTTCCATAGCGGCAGATGAGAAAACTTTGCCGCTGCCGCTCATTTTCTCATCAATCCAGACTCGTGCCTCCTTCGGTTTTAACGGCGCTGCCTCGCAAACCACGCCCACCTTCTCAAGGACCTTATACAGCTTCCGGCGCTTGTCCACTTTGTCGCCGGCAGAAAAAACAATGTGGCTGAAATCAGGCATATTCAACAGACACCGGATTATTTTTTCGTCCGGGTCCCGCCCCGGATTATCGGAGATTTCCTCATTTGATTTATTGCTCGCCCGGAACAGCCGGGTGTCCCGGATTAAAATTAAATTTTTAGACCCGAAAAAAGGCGGAGTATCGATACGGTTGACCAATTCTGTTGCGACTGGGTCCTGATCATAGATAAACAGGGAACTCTCCCGGTCTTCTTCCGCTAACAGATGGCGTACCGCCGCTTGCTCAATTTGTCTTATGAGAAAAGGTTCTTCCCCATATAAGAGATAAACCGGAGCGATCTCGCCGCGCTCCATATCTTGCAATACCTGATGATAATTCATAGTTGCCTCACTTTACATACGTATCAAAGCCTATGTCCTGTCCGTCAGAGGTGACGGAAAAGACAACCGCTCCCTGCAAATCCGTGCGCAACACGGTAGAGCCAGCGTCCGCCAGGCGGATGAGAGTCTCCTTGTGGGGATGCCCGAAACGATTTTGAAACCCGGCGGATATGACCGCATACTCTGGCCCTACCTGTTGAAGAAAAGAAAGAGTGGTCGATGTTCTAGAGCCGTGATGCCCTGCCTTCAAAACCGTATTCTGCCGGATAAGACCTTGCGTTACCAAATTTATTTCGCCCTTGCCGTCTAAATCCCCTGTAAACAAAAAATTATAATCGCCGTAACCAACCTCTATAACGATAGAACTTTCATTCGCCGTTTGCTGGCCGGCAAAATTGGGCATAGCATCAATCACCCGAATGGTTATGCCGTCAAGGTCGATCTGCTGCCCCCGATAGGCCGGAATAACCCGGCCTCCACCGGATTTTTGCAACAGAGCTTTAATTGGCGGGGAATAAGCTTCTCTTGCCAGGATGATATTCTTCACCGGAATACCGGCGGCGATGGCTGCGGCACCTCCGGCATGGTCGGCGTGGCCATGAGTCAGGATAAGGTACTCCAGAGAAGTCACGCCATAATGCCGCAAGTAAGGCATGACAACATATTCGCCGGTATCGAAACCGCTGTCTTCTCCTCCGCCGCCGGCATCAATTAATATATTACGACTGTGGGCCGTCGTAATCAAGGCAGCATCGCCCTGACCAACATCAATGTAATGAACCCGGACCGGGTGCGGCAAATTAAGATAAATCACTGCGGCTACCACGAGCAAAAGAACTGCCGCCCCGGCCAGTCGGGGGAATCTTCTATACACTATCCAGGGACGGGTAATTCCCTTCGGATAACCATAAATCCAACCCAGAATGCAATAATATAAGGCGCTGCCATAGAGGCCAAAAGGAGGGATTGGCCATAAGTTGCCCGGCATTGCCGCCAACCAGGCAGCCATCTGATTGGCCAGGCCAACCGCCAAACTGGCCAGGACGAATAATGTCTGGCTTAGCCATGGCAGAATCAGGCTGACCACACTCCCCACCAGGGCTAAAATCAGCACCGCTTCAATGACGGGTACAATGATCATATTGGCTGCTATAGAACTGGCGGGGAGCTGGCTGAAATACCAGGCTAAAAACGGCAGAGACCCCAGTTGGGCCGCAACCGTAACCCCCAATGCAGCCGCCGCTATTCCCGGCAAAAAACGGCTGAAAAACTGAACGGTCTGGGGATATAGATAAACCAATCCCGCCGTTGAGGCGAAGGAAAGCTGGAAGCTGATATCATAGATCATCCCGGGCTGATATACCAACATCACCAAAGCCGCCAAACCTAATGCCGAAGACGCATGTTTTTCCCTGCCTGCTGCAAACGCCAGCAAGGCAGCCAGCCCCATGATCACGGATCGCACCACCGGCGGAATCAGTCCTGCCACCAAAGCGTAAGAAAGCACCGCAACCGTTGCCGCCATCGCCGAAACCGGCTCCCTGATTTTTAATCTCCGGCCAAGCCAATGAATAAACCCGATCAACAGAGCAATATGAGAGCCCGACACTGACAGAATATGGATGATGCCGGTAGCGGCATAGTTTTTAATGACTTCCTGAGAAATTCCCTGATAGCCTCCGAATAAAAGTCCCTGGATCACCGCGGCATCCCCGTCCGGCATCACCTTCAACATGGCCTCGGCCACAGAACCGCGTATGGCAGCCACCGTCCGCAGATATGCCCCTGTTTCTCCCCCTGGCAGAATCCGTACCCCGCCGTTCGGAGCAATCCGTGCCTTAACGCCCTGACGCTTCCAGGCAGCCACCATATCAACCGCCCCCGGATTATTATAGCCATGAAGCGCCCGGACCTTGCCGGTCATTGCGATTCTTTCCCCCGGCAGGGCAACCGCTTCTTTCGGCTGCTGTCGGACAGTGACCAGAACTTCTCCACTTACGGCTCGAAGTCGGCCATTCTGTTTGATTTGTTCCAGCCTCACCCGATAGCCGATTTTTACGGTTTGCTCATCCAAAGGCAGCCGGCGGGGAATATCGCTGATAATGCCCTCGACATAAACCCGTTCCCCCACCAGACGGCCGATATCGGTCAGGGGTATCATCTCTGCCTGAATGGAGCGAATCATGCCGACCAGCATAAACAATAAGACCAGATAATATTTGACCCGGCCACCGCCGGCGATCCGAAGCTGCCAAACCGTTACTGCCAGCATGAGCAAGGCAGCGTTTCCCAAAAACCATAATGACCAGGCATAGAGACCGCTGAGCCATATTCCCAGAATAAAGGCCAGAGCCAAAATCGTGAGATTCATTATATAGTAATTCTGTCTTTTAACTGATTAAATTTAGCGGCGCCCACGCCGGACACCTTCTGGATATCTTCAATCGCTGAAAACATGCCGTTTTCCTGCCGGTATTGGATAATGCGGTCAGCCAGGGCCGGGCCAATGCCCGGCAGTGAGTCTAGCTGATTTTTGTCGGCTGTGTTAATATTGATTTTGTCCCCGGAAACAGCCGTTCCATTACTGCCGCCTGTCGCTGCCGGAGCCCCGGGTCCACTGGGGACATAACTTCCCGGCACCTGAATGTGCATGCCGTCTTTTACTTTCTGGGCCAAATTCACTCTGGAGACATCAGCGCCGATCGCCAAACCTCCCGCCGCATTGACGGCGTCAATCACCCGGGAGTTTTCGGCGATCCGCATGACTCCCGGTTTGACCACAAAACCTGATACATAGACCACCGGATCTGCATCAGGCATCTTGGCTATTGCCAGCGGGCTCTCCGTAGCTATGGAGGCTTGATGCGGCAAGGTTGACTGCTGCCAGTAGGAATAGCTGCTCCCCAGCAGTATCACTGCCGCAACGACAATGACCAGCAAATATTTTCGCCGCCGCTCATCCATTTTGCATCCTCCGTTTTTAATTCCATAATCATATTAATTTTACTGAAAATGTTAAAATCCTCCCAAACTTCAACATTTTCTTATGCCAATTAAAATCCCGGGATCATCTCCCGGGATTTTTACTCTCTACGGTTATTTCACCACGATATTGACTAATTTCTGCGGTACTGAAATGATCTTAACCACTTGTTTGCCTTCCAGCATCAACTTAACCTTGTCTTGCTCCAGTGCCAATTTCTCCAGTGCGTCCCCGTTGCAGCCAGAAGGTACAATGATCTTGTCTCTGACTTTCCCGTTGATTTGCAGCACAATTTCAACCTCATCCACCTGCATGGCATCCGGGTCACAGACAGGCCACCTCTGCTTATGCACGCTGCCCTTACCTATGACTTCGTGCCAAAGCTCTTCGGTAATATGCGGCGCAAAGGGGGACAACAGCCGTAACAGAGCGCTGGCAGTCTCCCTCAACAGGCTGGGATTAGGCTTACTGACCTGTTCCCTTACCAAGTACATGGCATTCACCAGTTCCATGATCGAACTGATCGCTGTGTTAAAGTTAAACCGTTCGCCAATATCCGAAGTCACCTTTTTAATGGTAACATGGAGGATCCGTCTCAAATCCCGCTCTTCTTTGCTTAAATCAGCCGGCGAGTAGGTAGGAGAGGCTGTTTTAAGCAGTGATTGATATTGTCCCAGAATGCGCCATAAGCGTCCCAGGAAACGATATGCCCCTTCCACTCCCTGGTCACTCCAGTCCAGATCCCGCTCAGGCGGGGCGGCAAACAGGATAAACAGACGGGCTGTATCGGCACCATACTTTTGAATAATTTCCTCGGGGGAAACCACGTTGCCCAGGGATTTGGACATTTTGGCCCCGTCTTTGATGACCATGCCCTGAGTGAGCAAGTTTTTGAAAGGTTCGTTAGCCTCGATCAACCCCGCGTCTTTCAACACTTTGGTGAAGAAGCGGGAGTATAACAAGTGCAAAATTGCATGCTCAATACCGCCGATATACTGATCCACCGGCATCCAGTAATTGACCGCTTCGGCATCCAAGGGTGCGGTAGTGCTGCCGGGGCTGGTATAGCGGTAATAATACCAGGAGGAACAGATAAAGGTATCCATGGTGTCGGTTTCCCGTTTAGCGTCATTGCCGCAATGCGGGCACTTGCAGTTTACAAAGTCTGCGACCTGGGCCAAAGGAGATACCGAGCCGGTATCAAACCGGACATTTTCCGGCAGCCTGACCGGTAAATCTTTTTCCGGCACAGGCACTGCGCCGCATTCAGGGCAATACACAATAGGAATGGGTGCTCCCCAGTAACGCTGGCGGGAAATAAGCCAATCCCGCAGCCGGTAGTTTACCCGCACCTTGCCGATTTTTTGGCGTTCAAACCATTCGGCAACCGCTTTTTTTCCTGCTTCGTTGTCCATACCGGTAAAATCGCCTGAATCCACCATTTTACCCGGTCCGTCATAGGCTGCGGCCATGGAATCCAACGCAAGGGGATTACCTTCCGGTTGAATCACGATGCGTTTGGGCAAACCGTATTTAGAAGCAAACTGCCAGTCACGCTCGTCATGAGCCGGGACCCCCATCACAGCGCCGGTGCCGTATTCATACAGCACATAATTGGCCACCCAAATAGGGACCTTGGCTCCGGTAAAGGGATGGACCGCATAAGCGCCGGTAAACATGCCTTCTTTTTCGGTATCGGTAGAGGTTCGGTTAATCTCGCTTAAATTCCGGACCTTTTCCACAAAATCACGGACAGCCGTGGCAGCAGACTTGCCGGCAATCAATTTTTCCACCAAAGGATGCTCCGGCGCCAAAACGATGTAAGTAACGCCAAAGACCGTATCCTGCCTGGTGGTATAGACGGCAATGCGTTCCCTGATTTCCGGAACTTCAAAAGAAAACTCAGCCCCCACACTGCGACCGATCCAGTTTTCCTGCATAATTTTTACCCGGTCCGGCCAGCCGGGCAATTCATTCAAATCTTCCAGCAGACGATCGGCATAATCGGTAATTTTTAAAAACCATTGTTCCAGTTCCTTCTTGACTACGACAGAATCACAGCGCCAGCAATGACCGTCAATGACCTGTTCATTGGCCAAAACAGTGTTGCAGTCATGGCACCAGTTTACCGCAGCCTTCTTTTTATAGGCTAAGCCACGTTTGAAAAACAATAAAAACAGCCATTGGGTCCAGCGGTAATAGTCCGGATGGCAGGTAGCGACCTCCCGGTCCCAGTCGTAGGACAGTCCCAGTTCCTGCTGCTGGCGCCGCATGTTGGCGATATTGTCCCAGGTCCATTTGGCCGGATGGATACCGTTTTTGATAGCTGCATTTTCCGCCGGCATTCCAAAGGCATCCCATCCCATAGGATGGAGCACGTTAAAGCCCTGCATGGCTTTAAACCGGGCTACCACATCGCCAATGGAGTAATTGCGGACATGGCCCATATGCAAGTTTCCCGAAGGGTATGGAAACATTTCCAAAACGTAATATTTCGGACGTTCTTTGTCCATTTGGGTCGCAAAAGACCGGTCCTGGCTCCATTGTTTCTGCCATTTTTTCTCTAAATCATGGGGCAGGTATTTCTCGTTCATATACATCCTCCTGCATTAAAGTGTACGATTTTTTCTAACAACATGAAAAGTCCCCGGCATTCAATGCCAGGGACGATTTGCACGCGGTACCACCCTGCTTGACGGGGAAAAACCCGGTCCTCTCTCACCAGTAACGCCGGTCAGCGTCAGTTGTTTTCGCAACTGCTCCTCCGCAGCGAGTTCGGCCGTGTTTCGTATTGGCTTGCATCAACCGCCAACTTTCTGAAAACCGACAGGGCGTACTACTCTGCTTCTATGGATTTGCAAATTTTATTATAAAGCACCCAGTTTGAAAAGTCAACGTTTGCCAGAAGAATTCAAATCTTTGCCGTTCTTGTTCTATCTGAGCATGACCAGCATAAATATCTGGTAAGCAGACTCAGGAGGTGCGTTATGTATAAGTTAATTATTGGAAATATTAGAATCAGTGTACTCAATGACCAGCTGGAGCGGCAGCAGGCTATTCATGCAGCCAATGAGGCAATTAACACCGCCAAGCGTAACGGAAAGCTTCTCAGCCATATCGAAATAGATGCAGATGAAACCGGGTGTGTGGACGTAAAAATTACCGAGAAAGCCAATCTGCGCAGTTCAAGGAAAACCATCAGGCAAAGTATGCTGGATGGAATACAAGCTGCGGTTCACGAAAAACTATATCCGGCTGCCAATTCATTTGCGAACTCAGAGATTTGGTTTGACGACGAAACCGGCCAGCAGTGGCATGGTTCCGAAGTCGAAAATGCCCGGGAACAGCTCATGGCTCACTTTGCAGATTGGGTAAAGACCATTTGAGCCGGCAAATCGCGCCTTGCTTTCTTCCTGATTTTTCTATAAGATGGAGATAATCAGACGAATCCCGTATAAACCATGTTCAAGGATCTCAGACCATAGAAAGGAACATTCGATGAAACTCTTTGCAATTGCTGACACTCATTTATCGGGCAACCCGCCGCTAAAGCCCATGGACCAATTCGGCGCACAATGGCGCAGCCATTGGAAAAAAATAAAAGACAGCTGGCTTTCCAAGGTTACAGATCAGGATGCAGTGCTGCTGGCAGGCGACATTTCCTGGGCCATGAGACTGGATGAAGCTTTAACCGACCTGCAGGCAATCGCTTCTCTTCCCGGCCAAAAGATTCTCATCCGGGGCAATCATGACTACTGGTGGCAGACCGTCAGCAAAATGTCCCTGGCGGTAAATCATCAGCTCACTTTTTTACAGAACGGACATGTAGCTCTGGAAGATATCGCTGTATGCGGCAGCCGCGGTTGGACATCGCCTGCTGACCCTATGTTCACGGCAGACGACCTGCCTATTTATCAGCGGGAACTGCACCGGGTCCGTCTTTCTTTGAATTCAGCCAGACAAGCCGGTTTTCGCCGTATTTTGCTGATGCTGCATTATCCGCCGGCATACACTCCCTCACTCACTGGCGGCTTTATGGATCTCATCGCCGAGTATGCCGTAGAAACCTGTATCTTCGGGCATCTTCATGGTGAGGCGGCTCAGTTCGCTCCAACCGGAACTATCAACGGCACTAGGTTTCATCTGGTGGCCTGCGATGCTGTCGGCTTTGAATTAGTTCCTATAAACATTTGACCGTAATATTCCTGTCCGCGGGAGCATTTTTAGCCAGTACATTGGACTGCGGCATACATTAGCAGTCCGATCACCGTTAGTCCAGCCGCAGCATAAGGCAGGGATATATTAGGCTGTCCCTATTCATTCCCCATTATAAAATAAAAAAGCGGGACCTCTTTAGTATAACCTTATACAAGTCATACTAAAGGTCTCGCTAATTGGTATTGCCAACGACAGAATCAGGCTTCCAGCCTGTAGTTAACTCTGTCCCGCAGCCACTCCCTTTAGAATCTATATGAAAAATAAATCACTGTAATGCTCAAGTCCTCATTAAGCCGAGTTCTGTCCCACACCGCACGGCGTGGTAATGATCATCTATCTCGGCCGTCAGTTGCCTGCCGGCTCTAGCGACACACCCGGAAGGCTCAGCGGGCCGCCTCATCCCTTCCCTATTTGGTCTTGCTCCAGGTGGGGTTTACCTAGCCAGCCAGTCACCTGACTGCTGGTGCGCTCTTACCGCACCGTTGCACCCTTACCGGTTCCCCGGCGGTTTTTTTCTGTGGCACTTTCCCTAAGGTCGCCCTCGCTGGACGTTATCCAGCACCCTGCCCTATGGAGCTCGGACTTTCCTCGATGCAGCATGCATCGCGATCATTTTTCAGACTTGAGCATTACAGCAATATAGATTATTATGATAGCACACAGAATTTGATTAGTCAATATATACATAAATCTCGCATAAAATTCTCGTAATTTCTTGCAAAGATAGACAATATGCCGTAATATAAAATATTGTATGATTGTTTTCAAGAGTGGAGGTCAAGCATGTCCGAGCTTCAAAGGCAACTATCTCAAGAAATTCTTCGTCGTCGAACTTTTGCTATCATTTCTCATCCTGACGCCGGTAAAACAACATTAACCGAAAAACTTTTGTTATACGGCGGAGCCATCCGTCTGGCTGGCTCCGTCAAGGCACGAAAAGCGCAAAAGCACGCTATTTCCGACTGGATGGAAATTGAAAAACAGCGGGGTATTTCAGTTACCTCCAGCGTACTGCAATTTGATTATGACGGGTATCGGGTCAACATTTTGGATACTCCCGGCCACCAGGACTTTAGCGAAGACACCTACCGTACGCTAATGGCGGCCGACAGCGCCGTAATGCTGATTGACGTGGCTAAAGGAGTAGAAGAACAGACAAAAAAACTATTTCATGTCTGCAAGCAGCGGGGTATCCCAATTTTTACCTTTGTCAACAAATTAGATCGATTCGGAAAAAATCCTTTTGATCTGATGGAAGAAATCGAAAACGTGTTAGGCATCCGCTCGTATCCCATGAACTGGCCTATTGGAGTGGATGGGAATTACACAGGGGTATATAACCGCAAACTGGCTCAAATTGAGCTTTTTGAAGAAGACAGTGCCCACGGGCAGCGGATTATTCCTTCATCCCAGGGCAGTGTGGACGACCCCGCATTTGCCAAAATGATCGGTGCAGAGACTCATCAAGCGTTATGCGATGATATCGAACTGTTGGATACAGCCGGCGATGCGTTCGATATTCAGAAAGTATTAAGCGGTGAATTGACGCCGATGTTTTTCGGCAGCGCCATGACCAATTTTGGCGTTCGCCCCTTTTTGGAAGAATTCCTGGAATTAGCGCCGTCTCCTTCTCCCAGGGAAACAGAAGACTCTGTTATTAAACCTGATCAGGAAGGGTTTTCGGCTTTTGTCTTTAAGATCCAGGCCAATATGAACCCGGCCCACCGTGATCGGCTGGCGTTTATCCGCATATGCTCCGGGAAATTTACCCGCGGTATGGCAGTGCACCATATGCAGACAAACAAGCCGGTCAAACTCGCTCAACCTCAGCAATTTCTGGCCCAGGAACGCACCATTGTGGAAGAAGCCTATCCAGGAGATATTATCGGCCTGTTCGATCCGGGCATTTTCAGCATCGGTGATACGCTGTGCGAATCCAGCAATCTATTTCGTTTCAAGGCTTTTCCCATATTTCCGCCTGAACAGTTTTCCAAGGTACAGGTCAAGGATACTATGAAACGCAAGCAATTTTTAAAAGGCATTGAGCAACTGGCCCAGGAGGGCGCTGTCCAGTTGTTCCGGCAGCCAGATGTCCCCGGCGAATTTTTCATTGTTGGCACTGTCGGTGCGCTTCAATTTGAGGTGCTGGAATATCGCCTGAAAAATGAATACGGCGTAGATATTCTCATGTATGGCCTTGCGTATGGTCTGGCACGATGGATGCAGGGCAAAGATGTAACATCTAAGCCAATAAAAGGCGTAGATAAGAATGCGATTGTTTTTGACAAGAATGACCTGCCGGTAGCCCTATTTTCAAATGAATGGGCATTACGCTGGGCCGTCGAACAAAATCCTGATATTCAATTTTTCGAATCACCGCAACAGTTGCTGTAATAAACCTAAATAGATATAAAATAAAACCACCCCAAAAGGGTGGTTTTAAATTTGGCTCCTCGAGTAGGACTCGAACCTACAACCACTCGGTTAACAGCCGAGTGCTCTACCATTGAGCTATCGAGGAATAT
>NZ_AFGF01000120.1 GCF_000219125.1 Acetonema longum DSM 6540 | reverse complement strand
TTCTGGTCATTAACGGACCGAACATCAATTTTTTGGGGATTCGTGAGCCGGGAATCTACGGAGCAAAAAATTATACCGAACTGACTGCTCTGGTCGAAGCGGCAGGTCAAAGGCTGGGCGCCGCCGTGGACTGCTTCCAGTCCAACTGCGAGGGCGAAATTATCGACGCCATCCAAGATGCCTTTGGGAAATACGACGGCATAGTGATCAATCCGGCCGCCTACACCCATTACAGCATTGCGATCTATGATGCGCTTAAGGCCGTTCCGGTGCCGGCGATCGAGGTGCATATCTCCAACACCCATGCCAGGGAGGAGTTCCGTCACCGATCCGTGACCGCCGCCGCCTGCATCGGCCAGATTATGGGACTGGGGTTTGACGGGTACGTGCTGGCGCTGCAGGCGCTGGTGGAAAGGCA